>CACLQG010000032.1 GCA_902609035.1 uncultured Bacteroidota bacterium | reverse complement strand
AACCAAGAGTACAATAGAAAGACCAAAATATTTTTAGGTACATCTGTCAAATTATAGAGACCCCAAATAGTCATCAAAACAAATGAAATCAAAGATGAGAACAGGATCAATGAAGTTTTTATGGGAAGATTTTTCTCAATTAATTCGAATAATTTGGCAAAAGATAGCCCCCCTATTCCACCAAGAATAAATGCAAAAGGGAGATATTTCGGATCTATCAAACGAAGAAATTCAGCATTGACAAATACGAAAAAAAAGGGAATATAAATTCCTAAAATAATGGATAAGAATACAAGAACAATTAGTTTTTTAGAAGTAGAATTATTCATAATTTGAATATTATTAATGCCATTAATAGAACATCCCTGGAATTTTCATTTACATCAGGTAAAAAAGAAAACATGGTCAAGAACTTTTCCTCGTTTACAATCATGGCAGGTCCAATGAAAGGTTTCGTAATAGAAATTTCGCTTGGCCTATCTACCTTGTTAATTATAAAACCCCTGAGTCCTATGCTTATATTATTAAATTTGTATAGAAGGTCCGGTATATATATACCTATGTCTTTATCGGTTTTATCAGAAGGACTATTTATATATCTAAACTGGTTATTTAGGGTGAGTTTTTCGGTGAAATAGATTTTTTTGTCAAACCTAAAACCGGTGTAAAATTTATTTTCATAATCATTATATCTGGAATAACTAAATATTTTGGTAGTCTTATCAATAGTGTATCCTACGAATAACTCTCTTCTCATTCTCTCTTTCGACAAAAAGTAAAATACAGGCCTAAATCTGAGATCTAAATTTTCAATACCGAAATCGGTTCTAAATTCAGAAATTAATGGCATAGTTTGAGCACTCCCTTGACCATATTTAGCTATAATTAATATAGTAAGTATAATTTTTCTCAAAAGTCAAAAATCAATTTGAATACTAAAAATCTTGCTCTTTGTCTTACATAAGGAACAAAGTCGAATCGAATTTGATTATTAACAGTATCACTCCAAGTGGCCTCAGCAGGTGCTAAACCGTAATCTCCATTTGCTGACCGCGGTCCTGGGTGAAAATAAACAGCATTTAAAATGTTAGCCCCGGAAATATTTAATTTGACTTGGCTGAATTTTTTGTGTCCTATAATTATGTTCCCGTTCAATATTAAATAGGATGGTATTTTTCCAGATTGTTCGTATCCTAGACTACCGCTTTTAGTGGTTCCATCCCCAACTTGTCTCTCACCAACCCAATTCAATCTTGAACTAACATTAAGATTAAAATTCCCAAGACTCATTTTTTTTCCAAGACCAAAATTACCTTTTAATGTAGCAATGTCTGCAATCCTGCTAGTTTTTTTGTTATTAACATCCAACTGATTGGGATCGAAAAAGGTTCCATTCGCAAAAACATTAAACCCATTTTTTCTATATTTTAAACTAAAGGTAGATCCGTTTACTTGGTAATAACCCTTAATATTTACATTCATTGAATATATTTCATCACTAGAGTAACTAACACCTTGAGCATCCAGTATAGCAACCAATTCGTCCTCGCTTGTTTCAGTTTCTAAAACATTAGTACCCGTCGATGGTACATATCCTTTTCCACTGGTTACAGCATTTTTAACTTTGTATGAAAATCCATTTAATTTCCACTCGAAAGTCCTAGATTTATTACCCCCCATAATGGTCAGATCAAAATAATCATTTTCCTCAGGAACAAGAATATTATTAGGATATCTACCTGCGCCTGTTGAAAACCTAGTCCATAAAGAAACATTTTGATATCCTTTAGAATAATTACCCTTGATTGTAAATAGTTCTGTGTTATAGTAAAGTCCAAACCTAGGAGTGTAGACATCAAATAGTCTTATTTGTCGTACATTTTTTGAGTCATATCTCACTCCAGCTGTTAAACCAAAATTTTTAGCAAAATTAACACTTGCTTGGGCAAAAACACCTAGACTATTAATCAAATAAGCATTAAATCCATCTGTTTGTCCACTAGGGTATCCGCTTAATTGTCCATTGTTAATCGCTATATAATTTTCATATTCTGCCTCAGAGTTAAATTTGGTAGAAAATATAGTTGGATCTGAGTTAATTTCGTCATATACCTGATAATCTCCTTGAGTTGAGGTAATTCTATAATCAGCTCCGATTAAGGCATTTATCTTTTCTGTATTATAGTTAATTCTTGCCTCTGTTCTTCCTTGGGTAGCTTGATAAAAGTATAACCTGTTCTTCCATCCATGATTATCGATTTTGTTACCATTCTCTAAATAGTTAAAAAAATCACTTAGTGAGTTACTGCTGAAATTTTGAGGATAAGCAAATGGAATAAAGTTTACTCGATTTGACTCTCTACCTAATTTGTGGTTCTTAAAACTCGAAAGAACTGAGAAATCAAGATTCTCACTTAATGATTGGTTGAATTTTAAGTATATAGTAGTGTTAGAAGGAGCCCAGACAGAACCATTTTTTGATGGAGCGACGTCCAGGTCGATATATTGACCAAAACCTTCAATTTTTTTCCATGTTCTATATCCAATTAAGAAATTTCCAAATGCTAATTTAGCACCAATAAAGAAATTATCAGTATGATTTGAAGGTTGTAATGGGACACCATTAATTGACCGCGTATAGGCCTCTACATCAGCTTCTCTGGCTCTTGTTATACCATCTGAGGAAAGTGATAAATTATCACCCGATTGTACGAAATAATTTCCATAATCGGTGTGTAATTGATCAATAGATTTACCTGTCGAAGCTTCGGCCTCTCCAACTGTCGAAACTATATGATCGTATTGAAATCCATCCAAATCTGCAGCGTCATAGTTATAGAAGGTATCAATAAACTCATCATGCTCATCCGATCTGTAGAAACGCCCTGTTACTTGATATTTTATTTTACTCTTTGCCATGGTATTACCGATGGTAATATCAAGGTCTTTAGTGTTGAATGATCCTCCAGCCACATTTATGTTCGCATATATATCTGAATTTCTTGCTTCTCTTTGTTTGAAAAAATCTCCAGCACGTTCACCTGGGGGAAATGTAATGATATTGATGGCACCAACAAAAGCTCTAGGACCATACATTGTTCCGGTCGGACCATAGACTACCTCTACCGCTTTAATATTTGAAATCGGATACTGACGGGACAAATATGCCCAATTTAGCCAAACATCATTTTCCTCTACACCATCAATCATCAGTAATGTCCTTTCTGTATTGTTTTGCTCGAAACCTAACTGATAAATGTGTGAATAAATCACGGAATAGGTCTTACTTATTTCAAATCCAGGAATATCTGAAAGTAAATCAATAATGTCAACGTAGCCCCTGGAAATAATCTGCTCAGAAGTTATTAATTCTACATTTGCAGGTGCAGTTCTTATGTCCTCTGGTCTTTTGGAAACAGAAGAAATTTTGGTTCCTACATTATTTTTATAACTTTTTATATAAATTTCATTAAATACATAATTTGTAATACCCAAGACTGGCTCGTAAGAGGAATCGGATAAAATAATTTCTGTAATTATATTTTCTGCCCCAATAATAGAATCTTGGGCAATTGCAGTTAAAGCAAATAACTCCCTAGCTTGGTTTTTTTCAAAATTTGTAGATTTATTTTGGTTTAAAATACAATTTTTCAAAATCGATTTTAAGTTTCTAAAATCTCCTATAGAATAGAGATCCCGGGCGTAATTAATAGGATTTTCACAATTTGAATTTTGAGAAAAAATAAACTTAGAATTAACCAAAACCAATAGCAAAGTTGTGTAAACTAATCTTTTCATCATAACATTAATAGTTTAAAAAGGTTTCTGGATCGAGTGGCCAAAACCTTACGGTTCCATCAGCACTGGCTGTTAAAAGGTTTTTATTATAATAATCTAACTTGGAATCATTTATCCAAGATGTGTGATTTGAAACATTATCTATTTGTGAAAATTTTTTATCGATCCAATCATTTCCAGAGCCAGAGAAAATTTTGATCTGTGAATCCATTCCTGTTGTCACGACAACACTTTTTCCATTAGCTTTAATAACATGGCATCCTGTTATTTTAGTTTTATGTGTCTTATTTAGAAGGATGGGGTTATTTTTTTTTAGATCAAAAATGCTAAAGTTCCCATCAGCAAGACCAATTGCAATTTTATTCCGCTCAAAAACGGAAGAAATTGAAGAAATATTATCTTGAAAATTATACTCCCTCAAAATATTGATTTCATTTTTTTCGGTGAGATCTATTATAAATATTTTAGAATCTGAAATACAGATAAAGTGATCTTTATAATTATACAATGAATTTATTTTTAATGAATTATTCCAATGACCAACTTCTTTCAAATTTTGATCTAATACCAAAACCTTTGAATCACAAAAAACAAAGAAATGATCTGAATTGTTAAATTTTAATTTGTTGACGGATATAATTTTATCTTCTCGATTAAACTCATTTAAAACTGATCCTTTATTAAAATCTAACTTGTGTAACAAGTTTGGAGACTTATGAACTATCAGATTATCTTCATCGCAAAAGGTGAATGATTTTAATTTTTTAACCTTGATTTTAATGAGCTTGTCATCATTAAAAATACTCAAAGAGTCGTCTAATGAGTAAAATGCATAAAGCTTTGGTTTGCTACCAATTTGAATTTTTTTAACTTGGTTACCAACAACTAATTTATCTTGATAGAGTGAATTAAACCCTTCATATAACGATGCTAAAATATCTTTATCAAAAATATTACCAGCATTTATTTTATTTTGTTTATATGCATTTTTAGCAATCCTATATCCCTTCAAAAAATTACCATTTAGATATTCTTGTTGAGCAAGTATAGCATCATTTCTCGCAATTTGTTGCACGATTTTTTTGTTGGCTAAATTCTTTTGATATAAAGCATCGTCTTCATTATTTTTGGCCAAAACCAATGCATCTTCTGCAATCTTACTTTTGCTTTGAGCGATTAGACTATTTTGTTTAGCTATCAATGCAAGATCTCTAGCTCTTTTTGACTCTTCAAATGCTTTTTGAGTCATTTCTATAGCTTTATTTTCATTCTCTTTTGCTATAGTAAGATTTTCTTGGGCTATTTGAGCCAAGCTTATTGCCTCGATTCTGCTTTTTTCTGCAAGATTTTCACTTTTTTTAGCTTCCTCAGCATATATCAATGCTTCCTTTTTTGAGTTTTCAGCATCAATTTTAGCTGCTGTAGCCGCCTGATATTCTGCAAATGCAAAAAGGACACAAATCATAGAAACAACAAATCCAGTGCTCAAAACAATAATATTTCTTCGTGCTTTTTTAAGTTTTAAAATTCTCTTTCTCTCATTGGATTCTTGAATTTTTGATCTAAACTCTTTTGATTTTAAAATAAAACCCTTAATCAAATTAAAATCATCAGAATATTTGCTTATCCAAAATTCATCAAAACTATTGGACTCAAATAAAATGTTACTCTCAATGACCTGTTCCTCACTTAATAAATCTCCTTTTCCAGAATTGTACTGGATAGCGAGATTAAATATCTTATCAACCAAATTAGATTCTATTCGCTCATCATTACAAATAATTCTCAATTTTTTCCATTTCTCAATAAATTCAATATTGATTGAGATTAGATTGTCTCCCTCCCATTCGTCGTGCTCATGAAAAACAAGAATTTCGTAATTGGAAGAAGTAGCTATTTCAATAAATTTATTGAATTGTTTGTCATCTCCACAATATTTTTCTAATTCGTTGATTGAAACTTTTTGGGAGCTAATGATTTGATTTTCTTCTTTAATCAATAGGTAACGGAAGATTCTTTTATAATCAAAATCATCAAGTGAATCTGAAATTTCATTGTGAAATTTTTCTCCTAATGAATTAATTGAGTTTTTTATCTCTCCAAAAAAAACATTTGTATTTTGATTGATTTCGAATTCATTTAGGGAATTAAATATCTTATGTTGTTTGATATTTTTTAAAAAATAATAAAGATCAGAAAAGCTAATATTTTTATTTTCAAGTTGAGACAGGTAATTGGAGTAAATAGATTCGTTAACACTAATCTTCGAATCCTCGAGATCATCAGTTAAAAATTTAATTTTTTCATCAATTGATAAATCAGGAACATTGATGGAACTCGATATGTATTTTTTAATAAAGTTATTCTCAGAGTTTTCAAAGTGAAGCTGGTGGGCACAATTACTTGGGAATTGTATAATTAGGTATGTATCTAAATCTAATAAATGTTGGATTATTTTAGAATTATTTTGGTCATTAAAAATCTCTGGATCCTCAAATTGAATTAAAAAAAGAGAGTTGTATATATTTTTTCTATGATCGAGAATATTCTTGGAGTTAAAGATTTTAGTGTTGAAATATAATTCGTCGTCTATGCCTCCATAAACAAAAAAATCGTACTCCTTTAATTCATTTATCTCTTCATTTAGTTTCTCTTTTAAGTTATTGATAAACAACTTATTTAGAGTTTCATCATTAGTATTAAGAACAAAACCAATCCTATTCTTAGTGAATGATTTAAAAAATAAATTGATGATCTTATTTGAACTAAATGGATTTATCAAATTACAATTAACTTAATTTTTAAACTTGGTTAAACTTTATATCAATTTTATTTTAATAAATATCACAAAAAAATGATTTAAAAGAAGAAAACCATATGATTCTATCAAATAAAATGGCGATGATTAAGAGAGATCTAAACCATAACCCAAAATCAATAAATACTAAATGCTCCTCTCTTGTTATTTACTAATTTAGGGATATTATTATTACTTACTGTAATTAGGTAATATTAATTTAAAAAACTAAATAATGAATGAATTGTTTTAATCGTAAAACAGCCTTCAACGAAAATGAAAAAAAGGGACTTAATTGGGTTTATGTTTCAAATCGTAACCCAAAATATGTTTTAAAATTATCATTTTTCAAAAGATTTACCATCTTTGGTGAGTTCCCTTCTAATTCCTATCATGATGTTTTCAATTTTAATTGAGCTATTATCAGCTCTAGATTTCAACCAAGCAAATTGAATAACATTCTTAATAGAACCACCACTAATTTGATAAGTTTCAGCGATTTTTTGGATATCACTATCAGTTATGTCAGCAATACCTCGGAGAGCATTAAACCATAGTTTTTTTCTTTGCAAAGGATTGGGAATAGCATAATGGATTACTGAATGTAACCTTCTGGAAAAAGCCAAATCTATATTGGGCTTGAGATTAGTCGCTAGAATAATTAATCCATTGTAGTTTTCAACCCTCTGAAGTAAATATGCTGTTTTTTGATTGGCAAACTTATCCTTGGAATCGCTTACCGATGTTCTTTTAGAGAATAAAGACTCCGCCTCATCAAAAAATAGAATCCAATTTTTATTTTCAGCTATATCAAAAATTGAAGCCAGATTTTTTTCAGTCTCTCCAATGTACTTTGAAACCACTTGTGAAAGGTCAATTCGAAAAACATCAAGCTGATTCTTTTTACCCAATAATGTAGCTGAAAGTGTTTTTCCAGTTCCTGGCGGTCCAAAAAATAAACATTTATACCCTTTGTTTATTTTTTTGGATAGTAATCTACTTTCTAAAATTTGATTCTTATTTTTTAACCAAGTATTGATCATTTCTATTTCATCAAAAATATGACTCTCTAAAACCAAATCACTCCAATCCAAATCAGTTGTAATTAAGTTTGCTGGGAAGCTTGAACTATAATTGGGTTTATATTCATTTCCATTAGTTACTTTTTGGAGAAACTCTTGACCTATACACAATTTAGAGTCCAAAAAGGAATTTTCCTCTTGATTAATCAATACAATATTCAGAGTTTTAAAAAAATGTTTATCATCAAAGTAAAATTGTAAATTGAAATATTTTGCTATATTATTTCCAAATAAAATAAAAGCAACAGTTCGCAAAGTGGGAATAAATATATTTCCAGATTTGTCAGAAACACTTCCCCCAAATTCAGTAAAATTTTTACCGATAGCCTTATTTTTAATTAAAAAACGATCAAATAATTCTGGCATAAAATTAGTTGCCAAAGTCATGGCTATAATGAATCTTTCCTCCTCTTCTTTACAATAAGCAGTTATGTAATCAGCATAAATGCTTTTATCTTTGGCAATATCAGGCGGTAGAATTTTTTTGTGCTCTAAATCTCCTTTTTCAAAAAATAAATCAAGTCTTTGATCTATTTTATCAGACACCCAAGACATCTCTTTCTTAAAGGTAATGGCATTGAGTTTTGTTGCTTCTGTGGTATCCATCATTTCCAATCTACTAAAATTCTATTTTTCATAAAACTTGTTTGAATCATACCAATGCTCCAAGGCAAACTATCCATCAATAGATCATAGGGTTTTTTCAAAACAGTTAAACTGAAATCAGAGTCTAATTTGCGTAAAGCTCCCTCCCTCATCAAAAAAGTTTCTCTTAAGGTACTTGGTGTGGAATTTTCAATTTTTTCCCAATTTTTAATTACGCTTTTCAGTAATGATTCACAAAGTTCCAATTCAAATTTTTCCAATGTAATATTGACATCAACAAACGTATCTGGATCGGCTCCACAGATAATCTTATTCAAAAGTAAAAATGACTCTTGAAACTCTGTCTTTCCAGTTACAAGATACTCTGTAAGTAAGATCCCTTTTTGCTGTGCATCTGTGTCAATAAAATTCTTTTTATAAAGTAAATTTAGTTTATCAAAAAGACGACTCAGAAAAGGCCACAAAATAACTAGACCCGAATTTTGAACAAGTATACTTTCAGAATCATCAAAATTTTCAACTTGTTGAATTTTGCTATCTTTTCTTTTGTTATCAATTGGAGAAGCATCTAATTGCGAAGTCCAATCGATTAATGACTGTTTCGTAAGATTGGATGTCTTAAGCTTGGATTCCCTCAATGCAAATGTAAAGTCTTCTTTCTGCACACCTATCTGATTAATGATTTGAGCAAGGAACATTTGAATGAGATCCTTTAATGTATACAATATTAAATTTTTGGAGGACCAATATCCAAAGCTGTAAATAACAACTCCCTCCCAATTTTCCAGTGCCAGTGCTTCAGGCAATGAGGTTTTATATTCTTTTTGCAAGATTTGATCTAATGGATCTAAGAGAGCATCCAGATCTAGATGAATAAAACGAAGAAGACTTCTGGTTTTATTATCAGGGTATAGTTTTAAAATTCTTCTGATTTTATTTTTAGAATTTCCCCATTGATGAAGCCTCTTTTTAATCAACAGCTCATCCTTTTTTGACAGCTTTTGAAAAAGAGAGAATAAATCATTCATACTCAATAAAACTTCATCAAATTTTGTTGATCCAAACTCCACATAATATTCTATTATTTCAAGATCAGAATCATCCAAGTCGGGTGAAGTAGACAATTCCTCTAAACTTTTAATCTGGAATAGAAATTTACTTAATAGGGTAGGGTGATCTTGTAAATCTGATTTTCTTAATTCTAATATTTCTGAAGCCATTGTGGAGAAAATAGATTTATATTCTTTGGCTAGTGTTTTTAGAAACGAAACTAAAGTATCTTCAGTGTAGGCTTTTAGTATAAAAAATTGATGTATTAATCTCAAGAAACCAGGAAAATCTTTTACTATATTTAAATTATTCAAAAATGGACTAAATAGTATATCACCAATAATCTTAAGCTCCTCTGTATCATTAAAAAAAATGTTTTTAATTGTGCTAATTAATTCCTTTTCGGAAATGATTTTAAGAAAATTGATAGACAGATCTTTACGGCCAAGGTAGGATCTTAATAGTTTCTTGATCTCCATCGAATTTTGTTTGAAGTAGTCGACCCATTGTTTTTTTACTATGGATACATCAAATTTAATTTCACTAGGAAGCTTCCCAAACTCAATAAAAAACAATAACCATTCCTTGATTTCAAACTCATCCATTAAATCTTCTTTTTTAGGAGAAAAAAAAGAAGATTTAATATCTAATGCTTTATTAACGTTCTCTTTTAAACGAGTAGGATTTACCTCTACCCTATCTATAAGAAAATCGAATAGCATTTGAGAAAGCTTTATAATACTCCCAGAACGCCAAACTTTTTCCTTAAGAAAAAATTGGGATAATACCTTTAGCACGTCGTCCTCTGTGTTCCATGGATATTTAGTAAAATACCTGAACAAGTCCTGAAACTTTAAACTCAAATCATATCCCATTTCAGAGGTCTGAATTTGTTGAAAAAAAAGTTTATAAAATTGGATAGGCTTTTCTTCAATGGCTTTCAGAAATTCATTTGATAAAGGAATAGTATTTACAAAATTTGTAGTGAATTCAAAATCTTGATTCTCAATTTTAGAAATCACAAATGCCAAAGCATCCTTTTCAGAAAAAGTGTCTGACAAGGACCAATCAGGAAGTTGACCATCTCTTAAAACAGCCAAAGTCAAATCTTTAAAGTAAACCTCATCTCTAATTTTCTTACTAATCCCAAAATAAGTTCCCCGATCTGTAAATACACTCAAGGCACGATTAATCTCCAAGCTAATTGGATCAGTTTTTGATGAGGGTGGGATTTCACTAATGGCTCTAATGTTCAGGTATCTTTCTCGAGATAAATGCTCGAAAAATCCGTACGTAAAATCATCTATACTAAAATTTTCAACAGTTTTATACCTCCCAATATTTTTAAAAATTAAAGCTCTCAATAGAACTTTAAAAGTATTTTTTTCGAGATTGGAAAAGTGAAATCTGTCCTGAAGCCCAATCAAACGCTTCTCCAAAATCAAGAACTTTTTACTTAACTGATTGAGAACACGACTAACTATTTTTTTATGCTCATTTGCCAAACCTAATTCAGTGAAGGCTAATAAAAGTTCTAGATCTTGTGTGTATGCATTTAGGAAAAAAAGCAATGAATCAGCACTGGATACAATAGATTCAAAATTGTCTAATTCTTTTTGAATTAGATCCGAATTATCTTGATCCTTAGTCAGCATAATATCATTCTTGTTTTGCAACAAATATTCAAATTGATTCATTTCGAAAGTTGACTCCTCTGTGGCGCTAATAAACTGTTCTTTTTGATCTGAAAGTAGGTCAACAATTTTTTGAATACTAGAGGGTTTGGTCTGGTCCTCCTTAGATAAAACATCTCCAAGCTCTGAATTGATATATCCCTCTGCTATTATTTGTGGATCATGACGTAAAAGATATTTCTCAACGGTAATTAAAAATTCTTTTTCAGTATTAATTGATTTGGACTCCAATAGTATTTTAATCAAAACGTACCGAATTCTCTCCCTGATCTCTACTTTTGAATTCCGAAGTACTTCTTTTAGGTTTTTATCAATCCAATTGGGTTTAAGGGTTGTTTCCTCAGATAGCTTTTGGATTAGTTGCCTGAATGTCTCAAATTTTAAAACTTGAACAACCTTGGGATAAAAAATCAATCTTAAAAACTGGGTTTGATAGGTCTTACTTAAGCTGGTCATCCTTTGGGTTAAGTCATCTATATTTTTGATAGTTGATAAACTTGCAGCAAAACTTTTCCCTGGAGGATTGAGTTGAA
>CACLQG010000031.1 GCA_902609035.1 uncultured Bacteroidota bacterium | reverse complement strand
AGGATAGAGCCAAACTTTATTATGGCCTGCTTAGAAATACCTGAAACAAACATAATCAAAAAAGAAGAGTATCTTAAAAGAGCTATAAGTGGATATGATGATGCAACAGATTCAGAGAGAGTGTTTATTGATTTGTCAAGGGGAAATAATGATCTGACTGAACAACTTTTGAAAAGACTTGTCCAAATAAATCCAAATAACAGCAACGCATATTATCTTCTGGGATCATTTTATGGTTCCTCTAATAAGTTTAAAAGAGATTCGCTCTATGAAATTGGTCTAAAAATAAATCCATCAAATTGGGAAATTAACAGGTCAATTTTTGTTATAAATCATCCTGGAGGAGAAAATATCAAAGAAAAATTTGATAACCCAGATTATGTTTTAAAACTAGAAAGTGAGATAAATAAGCTAAAAAAAATTGACACTTTAAATGCTTCAGTTTTTAGACTTTTTGGTGATCGATGGCGAAGGTCTAATAACCTCAAAAAGGCTAGAGAATACTATCTAAAAGGCCTTGAAATATGTGACCAAAATGGAAACTCTTTCAGATCAGAGTTGCTACATACAGCTGGTAATGCATCTTTTTTGATGAATGAGGTCGAAGATGCATTTAAATATTACAATGAAGCTCTTGAAATTGAAACAGATTCATATGCAAAAATGAAGCGTCTTTTTCAGCTTGTAATTGCTCATATTTTCGCCCAAAATTATTCAAAAGCTATTTCGATTTTAGACAACTACGCCAATAATTTAGCCCAACTTGGATTTAACCAATTAGAGATTAACCAGTTTTTAATATCAATACATTACTATAAATCTTTTATTTATGCTTTGGATGGAGAAAAGAAGTTGTCATATAAAAACTTTAATTCATTCAAGAAATATGGTGAACAAGTTTTAATTGAAATTCCAAATTTTGATCAATCATATGTTGTTATGAGAAACAGATCCTTAGGAATCAATAGTGGATTAAATGATCAACTTTCAAGGATAATTCCAAAATATGTTAAAAGAGACGAAGTTTGGTTAAGAATACTAAACAATGATTTTGAAGAAGCTAAAAAATTAACTTCTGAGTTTGATTTTAATCCTATGATTATCGATAGGTTTAATTTTTTGATATTTTCTCTTTCGGGCGAGTATGAGAAAGCAATTTCGCTTCGAGAAAAATTAAAATTTAATGAAGATAGTTTAGAATTCAATGGAACTGGAGTTGAATTTTGGTTAAACCCCTATACAAATTTCTATTGGGACTATTTTTATGCATTATCTCTTAATGGATTAGGTCAAAAAGAAGAGGCTAAAGATGTTCTCGAAAAAATATATGATAGAAGGGGGTTTGGCTGGATTTATGGTACAGTTAAACCTGCTGCAAATAAACTATATAACCAATTGTAAAAAAGTATAATTGAAAAAAATAATTTTAATAATTTTTTGTTTTTTAATATTTGGCAAAGCTTTTTGTCAGTTGATTGAGTTTGAATCAGAATTGTCCTCCAAAAAAATTAACGTTTCCATTTTTGACTCGAAAGACTTATTTTGGATAGCAACTGAGGAGGGACTTGATATGTACGATGGCAATAATATACATAATTTTCAATCGATTTTATCGGAGAAAAACTCTCTACTCAATTCTTCAATCCAAAACATAATTGAGATTGATAATAAATTATTGTTTGTAAGTAAAGACGGTTTAAGTATTTTCAATAGAGAAGAATATAATTATAATAGAGTAAAAATCCCGTTACCTATCTCAATAGTTGATGACAAAAAAAACAATCTAGTCTACGTAACAACTTCAAATAATGGCTTATACCAATTAGATTACGATTTTAATATTATCAATAATTACAAAACTGATCCTTTAAACCCTTTTACAATATCTTCAAATTCTTTTTTTGAATCATCAAGACAAAAAACAATTAAATTTTTGAATCAGGAGACAGGTGATATTGTATTGGCGGCTGATCAGATTATAAATTTGTTTGATAGGGATAATAATAGCTTTATAAGATTAACATCTCAGTCGGAATTTGGATCTGAGACCGTTAATTCAATTTCAATTTTTGACAATAATAATATTGTTCTGGCAAGACGCAGAGGTTTAGAAATTTTAAATATTAAAGAAAAGAAATTTAAAAGTATAGAACAGTTTAAGTTTGACGAAGTTTTTGATGTTTATGTAAAAAAAGTTGAAATATTTGGAGATGATGAATTTGATATCCAGGAAACAAGTGGTCAAAGTGATGATATAGTTGCTTTTCATGCTTTTGTTTTATCTAACAATGGACTATTCAAACTCTCATTTGATTATGACTATAATTTTATTCGAAGTGATTTATTGTTAAAAAATAATTCAAATGAATTCGATAAAATTTCTACAACAGATAAACATTTGTTTATTTGGGGTAAAAATAAAAGTAGAGTTGTAAAGTTTAATTATTTGGGAAATCAGCTGGATAATTTTTCAAATCAATATCCAATGAATGGACTATGTATCGATAAGAACGAAAACATTATTGTATCCTCCATCAATGGTCTTTTTGTAAATAAAGATTTTGAAAATGTATTTATAAAAGAAAAACCAATATTAGGTCACTTAGAGTTTTCTGAAAGAAGATATCATTTCTACAAATCACTTAACCAAAATGATTATTTGTATGTGGATCAAAAAACCGTTACAAGTCTGATTGCAGGGGATAAAAAGACAATAAAATTAAATTCTTTTCTAGAAAAAGAATCAATCTCTTACCTAAACAATCTATCATCAAATGGCAGAAATGTTACTTATTTAAAAAATGGAAATCTAGCTATCTTAACCAATTCAGAATTGTCCATTTTAGATCTGGATACGTCTAGTACCTCTAGTTTTGCCCTGCCAAATACTGTTTTATTTAATGGTATAGTTTCAATCAATGAATTGATATATCTATCATATTCAAATGGAATAGTAACATTTGATATTGAATCATCAGAATTTAAGGATTATAGATATGATGAGTTGTTTAATAATAAATTTCCTAGAGGATTTTCAGATGTAGAATTGGTTGGAGGTGATTTATGGATTTCAAATTCTGAGACAGGGCTTCATGTTTTTAATAAAAATATTGATTCAGAACCAATCATTTATTCTACTGATACCATTAATAATAAGAGAATTACCTCAAAATCAATAAACAAAATCACTTTTGGGGCTGAATATAATAAGGCATTAATTTCCACTCAAGGAGATGGACTTTTTGTATACAATGTCAAAGATTCTGTTTTTACCCAACTTAAATCAGATGATGGATTAATATCGAATAACATTATAGATTCTGATTTTGGCTCTAATTTTATTTTTGTTTTATCATCAAAAGGTATTAACTATTTCGAGGGGTTAGATAGTTTTAAGTATGAAATAGACATCACAAATGGATTTGATGTACTTGTTTTTAATCAGGACCCACTCAGAGTAAATACTTTTGAGGATGAAAATATAATTAATAGTGATGATGATGGTTTTGGATTTCAAAATGAGACTTTAATTGAAGAAATTGAAGTCATTGGATCTAAAAAAATTATCTCATTTCAAACAGATCAAATTGCATTAGACGATAACAAATATGAGATTTCCATATTAAACACTAAGGTTTATGAAGAATCTAATGATTTTGTTTATTCACAAGTTGATAATGGGATTATTGATTTGAACTCTAATGTGGATTTTATTGAAATTGAGTTGTTTACAAATAACAAATATAAAAGGAATCAGGTGGAGTATTTTTACAATTTAAATGCTTCAAATGAAGGTTTTACCTCAAATGGTTTTAATAATATTTTAAGAATCCAATCTCTTCCGAATTATGGATCTGAATTAAAGATTAAATCAATTAATAAAAGTGGTGTTGAGAGCAATAATGTAATAGCACTAAATCTCTTCAAAACTCCACCTTGGTATCAAAGAATAGAAACCATAGTTGCATATGTATTATTTGCCATATTAGGAATTTATTTTTACTCTAGATGGAGAGAGAAATCTACATCTAAGAAATTAGAGGAAGAGAGAAGAAACAAAGAATTAGAGGAAGCGAGAGAACTTCAAAATAGCCTTCTTCCCAAAGTTATCCCCTCAAGAAAGGAGTATGACATTAGTGTTTATCTAAAGTCTGCAACCGAGGTTGGTGGAGATTATTATGACTTTATTGAAAGTGAAGACAAGGAACTTTTTGTTGTTTGTGGAGATGCTACTGGACATGGAGTAGTTTCAGGGATTATGGTATCTGTGACCAAAGCTGGTTTGAATGGTATTGAAATGTCCAATCCAGGTTCAATTCTAAATCATCTTAATTCAATTGTAAAAAGAGTTAATTTCGGTAGGCTTAGAATGAGTTTAAGTGTAGCAAAAATTAATAATGGTTCTGTTGAATTATCATCTGCTGCAATGCCACCTACATATTACTACAACGCTCATCAAAATAAAGTTGAGGAAATTCTTGTTCCAAATCTTCCTCTAGGTGGTATAGAGGGTGAAAAATTTGAAGGAGTCAAGAAAGATTTTAAAAAGGGAGATGTGATGGTAATGATATCTGATGGACTGCCAGAATTACCGAACAAAGATAATGTTCTACTTGATTATCCTAAAGTTTTTGATTGCATTAAAAACAATTGTAATAAGGGTGCTGAAAAGATTAAGGATGCTTTGGTTGATATGTCTGACAATTGGTCTAATGGACTTATGAATCCAGATGATATAACTATAGTAGTTATCAAAAAAGCAATCTAGTTAATATCTAAAACCCAATTTTCTATCTTGTTTTTTTTCCCTTTAACGTTTATTGGATTCTTTCGAATAAATCCCCCTTTTTGTGAGAGTAATTGATATGTAGAATCTGAGATTACAATTTGCTTTTTTCCAGCATGTGAACAAAGCCTAGCAGCCAAATTTACACTATCTCCAATTACTGTGTAGTTCATTTGCCTTGTTGAACCAATGTTTCCAGAAACAACTTCTCCGTAATTAATCCCCACTCCAATGTCTAATTTGGGTAGATTATTCTTTACATTCTTAGAATTAAATTCTTCTAATTGAGTAAACATTTCAATTGCTGTATTAACAGCTTTTTGACAATCATTATCTGATTTGATAGGAACTCCATATAATACCATTAATTCATCTCCAATTATTTTGTCAAGTGTTCCGTTGTTTTTAAATACAATATCTATCATTTCTTGGAAATAATTATTTAAAAGAAAAACAACATCCTCAGGTTCCATTTTTTCTGACATTGAAGTAAAGCCTCTTATATCACAAAACATTATACACACATCGTTTTTGGATCCGCCTAATGAGATTTCATTTCCAGAGTCAAGTAGTTCATCCACAATATTTTCTGAAACATATTTTTTAAAAGTGGATTTTATCATATTGATGTCCGAAAGATCCTCAAATGCAAGAACTGCCCCAGAGTATTCATTACCATTATCAAAAACTGGGGAAATGGTAAGGTTGATCTCATGCTGATTTAGTTCATTGTCAACTATTTTAAGATTACTTTCATAAATAACTTCTTCTTGTTGCTCAATCTTTTCGATTAATGAAAGAAGTTTATGGTTTTCAATAAAGACCATCAAATAATGATTTTTAAGAATACTGTCCTTATCAAATTTAAAAACCTTCTGAGCGGAATTGTTAAAATATTCTATTTCTCCAAGTAAATCAATTTTAATAATTCCTGTTGTAATAGATGACATGATATTATCTACCAAGTCTGTTGATTTTTGTAGGGAGTCTACCAGTTTGATATTCTCAAAGGCAAGGCTAACTTTCTTTGTTAAACTCTCGAATAATCTCAAATCTTCTTTGTTGAACCTTATATAACCTGCCATACTCTCTTTATTTGCAATGACAATTACTCCTTTTAAATTATTGTCGGACAATATTGGACCAACCAAACCATTCTTTTCAATGAAGTTGAGTAATACTTCTTTTTCAGATTTATCGAGTAAAACAGCGTGTTTTTTTTCATTTAAATCTTTGAAAATTCCCTTATTGGCTCGGATTATTCTGTTTGTAGCTTTTAGGTGAGAGAGATTTAACTCTGCCAGGACATTGAAAGAACCCGAATTTTCATTCAAAATAAATATCAATCCACAAGATGCATTTAAGGTAGAGATATAGTTGAGTAGAATATTTTGAAAGAAGCCCTCTAAATTTTCGTTTTCTGTATAAGTAATCTCTGTTAATCCAATTAGAGACTCTATTTCTAACATTTTATTACCCAACAGTCGTTCGTTGTTTTTAGATTTTAAATTGGTTTCAAATGATTTGATAAAATTTTCGAAATGTTCTGACAAGAAATAAACTTGATTTAGATCGATATCAATTTTTTCCTCTTCTTCAGGATGAATCTTAAAGAATAGATATCCAATGCAGTTCTCGTTATAAAAAATATTCTTTTGCAAGACATGTTTGCAATCTCTTAAAAAAACTTTTTTAACAATTTTAAGTTTTTTTAATTTGGATACACTCATAATTTCATTGTCGCCTAGGTTGAAACTTGATTGGAAGGAATTTTCAACGATATAATCTGATCCACCCGAAAGACGCACTAGTGTTTTTTTATCAAAAAAAACCACGGATAGAAAGCCGATATTTGAAATAGTTCTCAGATAATCGACTTTCTGGTAAATTTTGTTTTGCTTCTTTAAGTTGGAATAAATAGAGGCTAAGTCTAGCATTTTAACTCAGTTCCTCTAAAGCCTCCTCTTGATTGCTGTAGGTGGAACAATATTTTGTTAACCCCATAATGGTAAAAGTTTTCTCAATTATGGTGGGCAATGAGCAGAAGGATAATGAACCATTTACTTCCTGAAGTTTTTCTATTAATTCAATTATTATAGATGCTCCGATGCTGTTTACAATATTTGAATTGGAAAGGTTTATTAAAACAGTGCGGGTTCCTTCATCAATGTATTTTGAAGATTCATCGAATATACTTGTTGCAAGATCTTTATTAAGATACCCCTCAGTGGAAATAATTAAAACGGAATTATTTTCCTCTATATTAATAATTTTACTCATCTGTCTCTTTATTTTTTATCATGGTTAATGTTGTCCCCTCCTCATTCGATTCGTAGTTTACGGAATCCATTAATTCTTTAATTAACATGATTCCCCAACCTCTTTTCTTCTCGTCTGATCCGATTTTATTTTCAATATTTGGAATGCTAATTTTTGAAGAATCAAATCCCTTTCCCTTGTCAATCACTTTAATAGTTAGGTTTTCCGAAGATATTATGAAGTGTATATATACTTCGCTTTTTGTTTCCGAATGCTCAAAAGCATTTATACAAGCCTCAATCAAAGCCAATGATATTTCATTCGTTTTGTCGCTGTCAAGCTTCATATGTTTAGAAACTACCTCAGCAGTCTGAGTAGCAACAAGTTCCATATTTTCTATTATGGGAAGCTTGAGTTCGACTGTTGTTTCAGATTTAGTCATAAGTTTTAATTTTTATAAATATAAATAATTTTACTGCCCAAATAAAATCAAATATTTATTTAATAGAATTAGAAAATTTAAATCAATACCACAAAATCAGTAATTTATAATGAAAGGCATTATTTGTATAAACCGAATTACCTCCAATAAAAATTAAAATCACATAAAATTAAAAAGAAAGATCAATGTATTATGGTAGCCCAAGGATTTTAAACTAAAATAAGAGGTGTAACATAGCTAAAAATGCATATGGAAGATATTTCCCTTGGGATATATGTATTTTAAATATGACTTTCTGGTCTTATTAAATAAGTATAAAGGCTATGTTTTGAAGTTTTTTATCAATCATTTATAAACTCTTAGATTGTATAAATGTAAAGATGAAAGTAATATAGCAGCTAAATAAGTTATATACTCTGAGAATTCAATTGATTCGGTTTTTTCATTAATTATTAATACAAAAAGAATAACCCAGCTAAACCAAAATAAATACTTCATAATTTTTACTTTAGTGAGCTGTGCAGAGAAATAGACCATAAAAAAAGAAATGGTTATGAATAAATAATCTAAATTTTTCCACCACGAATATAATATTGAATATTCAGAGATAATAAATGAAGATGAAATAAGAATTAATGGGGCGGAGATGCAATGGATTAAGCAAAGAAAACATGAAATTACACCAAAAATATCTGAGTTTTTAATAAAATATTTAATATTTTCCAATACACTAAAAATTTAAAATTGTAAAATTAATAAAGAAAATTTGTAAATGCAACTAGGTTGTAATAAGGATTATGGGCATAGTCAGAAAAACCAAATCGATAGAATTACTATTGAATGAATTTAGATACGAAACATCATCAATTTCTTCAATTGAACTTACAAAAAAACTTAATTATAAATTAAATAAAACCACTGTATATAGAATTTTGAAAAACCTTCAGGATGACGGTGTTCTACACTCTTTTTTTGGAAAAGACGGTGTTAAGCGTTATGCTATGTGCAGAGATTGCACAAAATTAAAACATGCTGATATGCATCCACATTTTGAATGTGTTGATTGTGGTAAAGTTGATTGTTTAAAACTAGAGGTTAAGATCCCTAAAATTCCTAATCGTGAAGTATCGTCCTCTCAAATTTTACTTCAAGGAAAGTGCGAGGACTGTATTGACTTTAAATGATTTCTCGAAGTAATAATTTTTTTAGTTACTGCAGATGTTTGACCTCGAACAAAAACCACAATAATCCTTTATCAAATTGTTATCAATGCTGTAAATTACATAATGAAATAATAAATAATTTAAGTTATTCTAAATCAATTAGTATATTAAATATTTTAATTGTTATATGAAAACAAAACTAAATTTTCAGCTAATATTATAAAATGATTGATTTAAATGAAATTTTGATTGGGAGAATTAGTAAAAATGATCTACCAAGTGTGATTGATATTCTTCAGGATATATCAGTTTATAATCCACCTAAAATAAAACATGAAAATATTTGGATAAAGTATTCAAAACAGTAAAATGCTTTTGGATATTGTTTTTTTTTATAAGAAAAACTTATTGGTTTGGGTCACTAAATTTTGAGACGAAATTAAAGAAAGGGTTGATGGCTTATATTGAGGATATAGTGGTACATAAAGCATTTAGAAATAAAAAAATAGGAAAGCTAATAGTAGATTATTTAATCAAAATCGCTAATAGAGAAAATTGTTGTAAAATTAAATTAGATTGTAAAAAAGAGAAAATTCTCTTTTACGAAAAATTGGGTTTTAGAGAAAATGGTTTCAGTATGGTTAAATTAATTTAAAAAGGAAAAATGAAAGATATGTTAGTAAAGCTTTACGAACTTCCTGATAAGTGTGTAGAGTATGATAAATTAAAAAAAGAAATAGATTTTAGACGACCTTTAGCTGCAGAAAAGTATCTAGTAAATAATTGGGTTAAAGAAAATTTTGGAGATGGATGGAAAAGTGAAGTAGATGTATCATTTTCAAAAAATCCAATATCAACTTATATAGCTATAAAAGATGGAAAAATTATTGGTTTTTCTACTTATGATGCAGCATATTTAAATTTTTTGGGGCCAATGGGTGTTTCTAAAGAATATAGAAAAAAGGGACTTGGTAAAGTACTTCTTTATTTATCTCTAAAATCTATGCATGAAATGGGATATGCATATGCTATAATCGGAGGAGTAGGACCAGCTAAATTTTATGAAGTAACTTTTGGTGCTAAAATTATAAAGGGGTCAGATCCTGGAATATATAAAGGTATTTTAAGTCATGTCCCTGTCTAGAGTCGACAATGATTCTGAAGAATTAGCTAAGTTTGGATACAAGCAGGACCTGAAGAGGTCTATGCGAAGATTCTCTTCATTTGCCGTATCATTTTCCTTAATTTCCATACTTACGGGAATATTCGCAAATTTCCATTTTGGATTTTCAGAAGTTGGAAACTTTATCTCAATTTCCTGGGCAATTGTCTTTATTGGACAATTTATTGTAGCGCTTATTATGGCAGAGTTGTCTATAAATTATCCTATTTCAGGGTATGGTTATCAGTGGACTTATAGATTAGTAGGGCCAAAACTAGGATTTGCAACTGGATGGCTATTATTATTACAATTTCTTACAGGTTTTCCCGGTATATGTAAAGCACTAAGTATTGTTTTAAGCGATTTAATTTTTCAAAATCTAAATATCAACATTAGTAGCTTATTAATTTCTGTTTTAATCATATGGATTGTTACATTTATTCATCTAAAGGGAATCAATTTAGTATCCAAAATAAATAATATTGGTGTTATCACAGAAATAATAGGTGTCTTTATGTTAATATTCTTTTTGGGATATTTTTTAATTAATAAAACAGATTTTGATTTGATATCAAATCAAAATTATCTCAGCCTTTCTGATTTTACTTTAAAATCATTTGCATTATCCATTTTACTTGGCGCATGGTGTTTGACTGGATTTGAAGCTGCTGCTGATATGTCAGAGGAAACCAAAAACCCAAAATATATTGTACCAAAATCAATTAAGTATTCATTATTGAGTTCAGGTATTTTAGGTCTTATAATAATTTTATTATCAACTGTATTCTTAAGTACAAATAATTACGAAAAAATAAATAATAATTATTTAACTGATATGCTTCAATTTGAATTTGGTATTCACATTTATTTATTAACTCTTGTTTTTATAATCATAGCTATTTTTGCTTGCGCAGTTGCTTGTTTGGCTACTGCATCAAGATTAATTTTTTCTATGTCAAGGGATTCAATCTTACCAAAATCTAAATGGTTAAGTTTCGTTGACCACAATAAATCACCTTCAAATTCATTAATTTTTATAGGTGTCATTTCAACTTTTTTTATAGTAATTTTTGAGAAAATTGAAATGATTACAAGCGTATCTGCAATTTCAGGGTATATCGGTTATTGTGGCATTATTTATTCCTCATTTTTTTTAACAGCTAGTAGCTCTGTCAATAGAGTTCCTCTAATTTTAAAAATAATTGCTTTAATCTGGTGTGTATTTGTTGTTCTTTGTTTATTACTTCCAGGTCAAGCTGTCGAGGGATTTAATTTCGAGTATATCCATGCAATCTCACTTTTTGTATTTTTAATTATTGGCTTTTTTGTATACTTATATAAATTTAAATAATGCAATATTTCAGTTTATCAACAAATGTAAATGAGCTCAGAATTGGCAATAATTCTTCAAAAAATGTTGGAAAAGAGATTGGAAAGTTTGTTGTTTCGACTATGGAAATTCCATGGGAGATTATAAAAAATAAACTAGGTAAATCACCAGAAAAAGTATTAAATGTTACTAGTGTTGAGTTAAGTTGGATTGAGAAGCAAATTATAGATTTACCTGATTTTGATACCATAGTAGGGATTGGTGGTGGAATGGCAATAGATGTAGCTAAGTATATTTCATGGAAACTTAAAAAAAGGCTAGTTTCTATTCCTACAATATTAAGCGTAGACGCATTTACTACTCCATCTGCAGGCGTTAGAAATAATCATGATGTTCAATATTTAGGTAATGCAACTCCAAATCCACTCATAATTGATTATAATATTTTACGTACTGCACCTAAAGAATTAAA
>CACLQG010000030.1 GCA_902609035.1 uncultured Bacteroidota bacterium | reverse complement strand
TAAGCACACAACAAAAAATAAATGATAAGAAGTAAAAACGCATTGTATATTAGTTTATAGTTAATAATAAATGTACAAATTAGTCCCTGAACTTTATGAAGAGGATATGCCTTTAATTTGAAAAACCTCCTCCTTCTGATGAAGGTGGTAATTTATAATAAACTAAAATAAAAAACTAAAAAAGGGGTTTGAGTATAGAGAACTTCAAGAGAAAGATTAAAATATTATTGCATTTTGGTATAATTGTTTTTTATATTTACATTAATGATTTATCATAAATAAATCTTTTGCAACAGAATAACAATACTATATCACCCATGAAAAGTTTGGGTGAATTTATAATAGAAAATCAAAATCAATTCGAATATTCAACCGGAGAATTGTCAAGACTACTCAACGCGATAAGGCTGGCCTCCAAAGCCGTAAATCACGAAGTCAACAAAGCAGGTTTGGTCAATATAATTGGTGCGACAGATCAAAAAAATCAGTCCAATGAGGAACAGCAAAAATTAGATGTATATGCCAATCAAGCTTTTAAAAGAGCCCTGATTAATCGACAAATTGTATGCGGATTTGCATCTGAGGAGGAAGAAGATTTTATCGCCATTTCAAGTAAAAACAATAATAAACGAAATAATTATGTGGTCCTCATCGATCCGTTAGACGGGTCCTTCAACATCGATGTCAATGTTTCTGTAGGCACTATATTTTCTGTATACAGAAGAATAACTCCAAGTGATCAGCCAGTATCAGTAGCAGATTTTCTTCAAAAAGGATCAAAGCAAGTCGCTGCTGGTTATATTCTCTATGGTACCTCTACCATTTTGATTTATACTACTGGATATGGTGTCAACGGCTTTACATTAAACCCCGCTCTAGGAACTTTCTATCTTTCTCATCCCAATTTGAAATTTCCTGTCGCTGGAAGCATTTATTCCATCAATGAAGGAAACTACGTACACTTTCCGCAAGGCATTAAAAAGTACATCAAGTATTGTCAAGAGGACAAAAACGAAAGACCCTATACCGCGAGATATGTTGGGTCATTGGTCTCCGATTTCCACCGAAACCTGATCAGTGGAGGGGTGTATTTGTATCCTCCGACCTTATCCTATCCCAATGGAAAATTAAGATTGCTCTACGAATGCAACCCAATAGCCTTCCTCGCCGAACAATCTGGAGGGGCAGCCACGGACGGAAAAAATAGGATATTGGATATTCCTCCTGAAGAATTACACCAACGCTGCCCGTTCTATTGTGGAGATAAATCAATGGTAGGAGATATTGATCATTTTTTAAAGTCTAATTAGCTTCTTTAAAGACAATTAATTTAGGAACTCTATCGGGAAATGATTATTGATTTCAGGGGGTTTCGCATTACTATTATAACAAAACCTACAAAAAGGGTTGGGAAGAACACCCCCTTTTGTAAAGAAATAAAACAGAATAGTGTTTTAAAATCGCTGGCTAACTATTTTCAGAATATATATGATTTAACCCAGTTTTGTAGATTTTTTATTTTAGAAGTATGAAAAAGCTGATACTTCTATTACAAATGGTTCCGATGTTTTCTTTTGGGCAGAATGTTCAATTAACGACAAATTATCAAATTAATCATTTCACAAAAAATGATGATAAACCAAATGTAATTTTCATAATGGCTGATGATATTGGAATTGGTGACATATCATCTTATGGAGCCAAAATGATTAAAACTCCAAATATAGATCAACTAGCAAAAGAGGGAATTAAGTTTAATAATTATTATGCTAATGGTGCCGTTTGTACACCAACTAGATATTCAGTTTTAACAGGCAGATATCCATTCAGAAATAAAAAGTTAAATTCTCAAAATTGGGTTGGAGATCAATTAATAGAAATAAATCGTTTAACAATAGCTAAAATTTTCAAATCAAATGGATATTCAACTGCTGCGGTAGGTAAATGGCATTTGGGATTTGGTCACAATAGTGAACCGGATTATAGCAGAACTTTAATGTCAGGACCACTAGATCTGGGCTTTGATTATTTTTTTGGACTAGCTAGAAACCATAATGATCTTATAAGAGGTTATATTGAAAACGATAGATTACTTGGTATAGATCCAAATGAAAATTATCGTAAAGCAAATAAAAAAGGAGACAAGGTAAAGGGTTTGCTTGAGGAAAGAAAAGACGACGAGGTAAATGCATTACTAACAGAACGTGCCTTAACATTTATAAGTCGTAACAAAAATAATCCATTCTTTTTATACTTCACACCGACAATAGCCCACACTCACATTACTCCACACAAGAAATTTAGAGGAATAAGTATGGCCGGACAATATGGAGATTTTATTCAAGAACTTGACTTTTATGTTGGAAAAATTATTAAACTAATAGATGAGTTAGATTTATTTGAAAAAACCATTATAATATTTACCAGCGATAATGGAGGCCAATTAAAAGATCATTTTACTGCTGGAATTGGGCTAAATTTGTCTGATGATAGTAAAGGTGTTGGAAAAAAGTCGAAAAGTGCAAAAATAGAAGCAAAAAAAATGGGGCACAGAACAAACCTAAATTTGAAAGGTGGAAAAGGTAGTCCTTTTGAGGGAGGATTTAGAGTACCGATGATTTTGAAATGGCCAAATAAAATAAGTAAAAGAGTAAGTTCTAACAGATTAGTTTGCTCTGCTGACTTTTTCAAAACATTTGCTTCACTTTTTGGTCAGCAGGCTAATTTTGAAGATGGAGAGGATTCATTTAGCTTTTCAGATATTTTTACTGACAAAAAAGTAAATAATATTAGAGTAGATGTTGCACTTTATTCAAAAAAAGCCATATCATATATTAATAAGAATTGGAAACTAATTAAATATAACAACGATAAAGCTAATAAAAATCAACTTTTTAATTTAGAACAAGACCCATTTGAAAAAAATAATTTGATGACAAAAAATCCTCAAAAGTATAAATCTATGACCCTTCAACTAAATAGAATAATTAAAAATGGACATTGACCACGATGATTAATTGGACAGCTTTCTTTATTGCTTTTTTTATATTGGTATCCTTTGAAATCTGTAGCAGCGAACAAATCTGGCATAAGGGTAATTTACACACCCATTCTCTTTGGAGTGACGGTGATGATTTCCCCGAAATGATTATTCAATGGTATAAAGACCACGATTATCAATTCATCGCACTTTCAGATCACAATACCGTTGGTGATTCAGAATTTTGGTACGAAATCAAAGAGCGTGATTTGAAAAATAAAACTTTAGAAAAATATCAAAAACGATTTGGGGATTGGGTAGAAACAAAAAAAGACTCTAGCAAAACATTCGTTCGACTTAAAACATTTGATGAGTTCCAATCTAAATTGGATGTGCCAGATTCATTTTTGGTCATCAAATCTGAGGAGGTCACCTCTTCTTTTGAAGATAAGCCTGTTCACATAAATGTCACCAATATAGAAGAAAAAATAGATCCCATAAGTGGAACTTCTGTATTAGATGTAATGCAGAGGACTTTAGATGCCGTCCACGACCAACGCAAAAAATTGAACATCCCAATGTTTGCTCATATAAATCATCCCAACTTTGGTTATGGAATTAGTACAGAGGATATAAAACAATTAAATGGAGAACGCTTCTTTGAGGTTTACAATGGTCATCCCTCAGTAAATAATGAGGGGGACGATATGCATGTTGATACGGAAACCATGTGGGATTTAATAAATATTCATTACTATAAAGAGGGAAAACCACTTATTTTTGGGGTAGCTACTGATGATAGTCATCGCTATCATAGTTTTTCTTCAAAAGACAGTAATAGTGGGAGAGGATGGGTTATGGTAAATTCAAAAAAACTTGATACCAAAAATATTATTTCAGCTATGGAAAGTGGAGATTTTTATTCATCAACGGGTGTCCATCTAAAAAAATTATCTTATGACAAGAAAAAAATTTCTTTGATAGTTGATTCTGAACCTGGAATTAATTACAAAATTATTTTTCTTGGTTACCAAATTAATTCAGAGGAAGTAGTTGAGTTAAAAAATGTTCAAGGAACTTCGGCAACATATAACTATCAAAAAGAGGACATTTTTGTTAGAGTCAGAATCACTTCAGATGCAAAAAAAAACAATCCAATTTTAGATAATGAAACTAAAAAAGCTTGGACTCAGCCCTTTTTGCTTCGATAGCGAATTATATTTTAGACATAAAAACTAAATTAAATTTAAGTATTGTCAGACCTGAACTCCATTAATAAACGTATATGTGTAGATTGTAATCAAGAAATAGTTTTTGATTGGTCACATAATATCTACAATAACAATCCACTGAGTCAAGTTTGTTATGATTGCAGGGAACGAAGATTAAATGAACTTTATCAGTCAAATTATTGAAAGACAGATTTGACCATAAACCAAAAAAGGAACTACAATTAAAGGAACTATTAACTTTTTCATTCTACTAAAACAGCAAAACCTATAAAAGGGGGTTGGAATAAAAAACCCTCCGCTTGGGAGGGTTTTAAAATTCTATTTCAATTTGATGTATAAGTTGATGCTAAAATTTCAAATATTACTCTGTTATCCCAACCATTAGGAATGTATCCTGCAATTTCAGCTCTTTCTTTTTCTGTAACTATTGATGAAAACATTAAATGATTTAAAACTTCTTCCATAGAGTTATAGCTATCCCAGAAAAATAATGGTGACTTGTTTTGAGGAATTATTCTTGTGGCCATTCCCCAGTCTGTCATTCCATATTTTGCCATTTTGTTTAGAGTAAATCTTTCGGATATCTCATCTGCTTTTTTCATGAATGCAGAAATATCATTTGGTGTACACCAGTTTAACAAAACAAATTTACCTTGATTACCAGTTTGAATTTGTTTTTCAATTTTGTAATAAAATTGTCCAGGGCTTTTTACATCTATTCCTTTATAAATTTCCCCCCTAGACTTTCCAAATTTTTTGTTGTAAGGCCATGATGCTGATTTTTCAGCTAATTGTTTTGAGTTTTTATATAGATGAACCCAAATATAGTCAATTTCATTAGTCATGGGTGTGGGGTTACCTATACCCCTAACTTTTTTCAATAGTATCCATCCTTCAAAATTTCCATTGTCAACATTATCCTGGGCTAATTGTTTTCCGTATTTAAGCTGAATAGTTTCAAATTCTGAAAGTTTACTGTCATCAACGTTAACCGGATGAAAAACAAATAAACCTTGTTGAGCATTAATTGAAATCGTTGAGATTAATAGTAATAAAAGTAGTTTTTTCATTTTAAATAATTTATGGTTAGTAATCTCAAATATAACAAAAACTACAGGAGGGAATTATAGTTAACAGAACTTAAAATGGAGAATATGCCGATTATTAATTTATAGTAATTCTTCCATATAATCAATTATGCAGTAAACATTGATATTAATAGGTTCCTGTCGCAGTTCGAGTCCAAGAAATGGTAAAATTTGTTGTGCCTGTATTAGTACTATTCAGTTAATGATTGGTATACCATATTCTGAAAATATTCTCTAATTTGGAGTTGTTTATAAGGTTTAATTTGAATCATCATAATGAAAATCAAATTTTCTTTAGGATCAATCCTAAAAAAAGTTCCTGCAGCTCCGCCCCATCCAAAAACATCTTTCGATCCCAATAGATTTGTCTCTGAAACATCAGTGGTAACTGCAAAGCCTAAACCAAAGCTAGTACCTTTAATAAGTAATTCATTATCTTCCTTGTCAAATATATAATTGAGGTGGTCACTAGTCATCATTTGAATCGTTTTTGGACTAAGAATTCTATTATTTTTGTATGATCCATTATTTAATAGCATTTGAGAGAAAATGAGATAATCATCCATAGTTGAAACTAAACCCCCTCCTCCAGAAAAATGAGTTACTTTTTTTGTGAACCTGCTACTCTCAGTTTGGTCTATTGGTTTTAACTTTCTTTGCTTTGTCAAAGTATATTCTGTTACAAGCCTTTTATAATTTTCAATTGGAACCTCAAATGAAGTGTCCTTCATACTAAGAGGTTTAAAAATTTTCCATTCTAAATATTCATCAAGTCCCATTCCTGATAATACCTCGATTAAGTAACCTATAACATTTGTTGACAAGCCATACTTCCAGTCAGTACCGGGATCAAAATTTAAAGGAATATTTTTAATTTTACTTATAAATTCATTATTATCAAGTATATTTTTGAAATCAATTTCATTATACAAGGAGTCTAAAGCTTGATCCACATTATTACTAAAATAACCAAGTCCCGAAGTATGTCTTAACAAGTCAATTATTTTAATTTTATTTTTAGCGTCAATTAATCTTCCATTATCGTAAACTTTCATCTTTTTTAACTCTGGAATATATTTATCTATTGGATCGTACAATTGAAATTTCCCTTCTTCAAACAGAGTCATTAACGCGACGGATACTATTGGTTTTGTCATAGAGTAGATTCTAAAAATATCATCAGATTTTAATTTTAATTTAGATTTTATATCCTTAAAACCGTAAGTGTCAAAATGGACCAATTTACCCCTCCTCATAATTGCTGTTTGAATGCAGCTTATCTTTCCATTGTCTACGAAACTATGCATTACTTTATTTAGGTATTTTAGCCTTGCATCTGAAATACCTAATAGTTCTGCTTCTTTAATCATTGAATTATTTTGACAGAATAATCCCTGAGAAATAAATAAACACAGTATTATTTTTTTCATTTTAAATAATTTATGGTTTATATTACTAAAATAGCAAAAACTATAAAAGGGGGTTGAAGTTCTAGAAGTTAAAGAGAAGGAT
This sequence comes from uncultured Bacteroidota bacterium, assembly GCA_902609035.1. The sequence continues at coordinate 5,127 of CACLQG010000030.1, read as the reverse complement.
ATACCAATGTTTTAGTCAAATTTCATTGTTTAGCTCTTCAATATGATTTCTTGACTAATCTTCAATGGACCCTGTGATCCAATTGCTTGAATTAAATCTTTTAAACTTAAAGTTGTCTGTACTGTTTGATTCACTAATAAGTTTTTCATCAACTTACCTTATCCGTTTTATTTTATAAGTTTATTCAAAATTTTACATGCAGATACACTTATTTTGTCAAGGTGTTTTATATTTACAAAAATTAAAATATGAAGGCAAATACAGTTAGTTTAATAAACTCTTTATTTTTAGTATCTATGGGCTTATGGGGTTATTTTGAGTCTGATTCTAGACCTATAACTGCTTTAATACCCGTAATTGTTGGTGTTATTTTACTTTTAATCAATAGTGGTGTTAAAAAACAAAATAAAATTGCCGCTCATGTTGCAGTTCTTCTGACGCTATTAATAATTATTGGTTTGGTGAGGCCTTTTTTAGGAGCTTTAAATAGAGGAAATATAACAGGAATTATAAGAGTTTCTGTAATGATTTTAACCTCATTGTGGGCGATATTTACTTTTGTTCAAAGTTTTATATCAGCCAGAAAATCAAGAGCTTAAACTTATCCTTATATTTAATCTACTTTTTCATTGTACTTGCCATTTTAAATCGATCCGTATACGTTTTGATTAGCTATCATTTACATTATTATCGCATTACTTGAATTAAAATTTCCCTTTCGTCCATCAAATCACAGAAATCTTTTTGTATCATTTTAATTATCCTGATTGGAGATTTTAGAATTTGGATTTATAATTGAATCTATTAAATGAGATGTATTTTCAATTCTTTTTCTCTGATAGTGAAAAAAATAAATCATTTTTGAGGATAGCCTTTAAAAAATGGAATCTACAAAAAAATCGTCCATCTTTTCAACAAATAAAATTATGTGTTCTTTATCTCTTAAATAACAAACCTAAAAAAGAGGGGGGGTAGAAGTATATCGAATCTAGAAATTATTTTTGTTTAATGATTTTAAATATAAACAATTTACTTTTATTATAAAGTGATAAGAAATGCCAGAACCTAGTAACTTTATATACCAATTCTTTAAATATTATTAGTTTTAGCAAAATATAACTTATGATTTTCCTTCATAAAATATTTCCTCTTTTTGTAATGCCTATTATAATTTACTTACTTACGGTTGTAGTAGGGACAAAAAAAGAATTTAAAAGTCTTATTTATATATCATCATTAATTTTTTATATCATTTCGACCCCTTTATTTTCTAATTATTTTATGAAAAAGATTGAGGGAGAATACATTTATAAAAGCTTTAATGAATTAGAGAAAGTTGACGCAATTGTAATATTAAGTGGCATTATGCGAATAAATGAATTTGATAAAAATTATATTGTTGAATGGAATGATGTTGACAGGTTTTTTAAGGGAATTAAACTTTACCAATTAAATAAATCAAATACAATTATTTTCACAGGAGGTAAAGACCCTTACAATACTACAAACATATCTGAAGGTGAAGTTTTGAAAGAGTTTGCTATAAAATATGGCGTTAAGAAAGATGATATTTTGATTACCGAAGATGTATTAAATACTGCTGACGAATCTTTAGCTGTATTAGACCTTCTAGGGAGTAATAAGACAATTATCCTTGTTACTTCAGCTTTTCATATGAAAAGGGCAAAGTCACTATTTGAAAGTCAAGGATTTAATGTAGTACCTTTCAAAGTTGATTTTAAAACACCACCAAATTTAAAATCAGATTTTATAGATTTTTTTCCGAGCTCAGATGGTCTTAGAAAAACTGAAATTGCATTTAGAGAAGTTATAGGAAGACTATATTATTGCATCTTATAATAAATAATATTTAACATTATTAATTCGTTCCGTTGTCAAAATTTATTTAATAGATATAGAAGTGCCAGAGCTAACTAAGCATTGATATACCTGACGTAAAATAAAAAATCCTCCGCATGGCAGGCTGAATTTCAGTATTAACAATTGATATTATTTAGAAGCTGTAAGTTCCATATTCAGAGCTGTATTATGGAAGAAACAAAGCATTTTCATTTCATCGCTATAGGCATTTTCTTGTCAGCTTATTGTTTTTTGTGACCCAACTAAACTTTAAAAAAATGTAATCATCAATCGGAAAATATAAACGGAATCTCTATCCTAAACTTAGTTTTTTTCTAACAATTATTGAACCTTTTGTTCCATTTACATCAAACGGAGAAAAAGAACGGCTTTAGATTAGAGAAAAATTAATTACTCATAACGTCGAAACCAAACCACATGCTTTCCTTTTTTATCCTTGAGCTGAATATGCTCCGAAAGTTCCCACCCCAAAAGCTCCATTGATTTGATTAACTCATTTGAGGTCATTTTATTTATATAGCTTTTGCCTTTGCAATCCAATTCCAAGACCATACTTTCTTGAGAGGTACATTTAAAAACACCAGAAAAAATGATAGTGTCATCTTCATTTACAATATAAGACATCGAAGCCCAGTCCTGCCCAAACATAATGTAGTTACTAAATAAAGCAATGATAATAAAGATTTTTAAGGTTTTCAAAGTCTTGTTTTTATAAACGAAAAAGGTCCCTTGACATTTACCACTAAGAATGATTAAGAACAAACTTTAAAGTATTTTTTTAAAAAAAGTATTCATTGAAGTTAGAGGGCTTTTGAACTGCAAAATTATTAAATGGAATTTAGTCACAATTCAATTATTAAGCTGTAATGACCAGATCCCACTTGTGCTCTGAAAGCATTCTTATTAATTTTTGAAAACTCAATACCATCTTGATCAATTAGTTTTTTTCCATTTAAAATCAAAGATGCTCTGCTGTTGGTGGGAATGACAAGGTCATATTTTACTCTGTCATTATTTTTTATCCACGAGCTATGTATAGTTCCGTATGGTCCATTGTGTTCTGCACTAAATTTATCTAATCCCTCTACAAAATGAGGCTCAAGTATAATATTTTTAAATCCAGGATGGTTGGGATCTGGTTTTATTCCACCCAAAGCTTTGTAAAACCATGCACTTATTTCACCAAACATTATATGATTTCTGGACATTGCCCCTTTTCGATCTTCATCAACTTTCCAATCCTCATATAAGGTTGTTGCTCCATCTTTTATCCATGCTCCCCATGATGGAAAATCTTTTTGAGTTGCCACTTGATAGGCTAAATCTGCATATCCGTTTTCACTTAGCGCATTAAGTATTGCCTTACTACCCAAAAGTCCAACATCAATATGTTTATTGTCAGAAATCACTTTTTTGGCTAAGTTATGGGCAACTTTTTCTACTTGATCCTTCGGAACAATTCCCCAAAATAAAGCTGTACTAAGCTCTGTTTGAAAACCACTTCCATATATCGCTGTTTTGGAATTGAAAAAGCTTGAGTTAAGTACCTTTTTAATCCGAGATGCCAATTCAGAATATTTTATAAAGTCCTCTTCTTTTTCCAATATTTTTGCAGTTTTTGCTAAGATAGTCGCATCAACAAAATAATAAATTGACGAAGTAAACTCCTTTGGAGTTTTAGATTTCACAGGAACCCAGTCTCCTAGTCCCCAATCTGTTTTGTATTCTGGACTAATATCTGTTATATGATCTACATACCTTTTGATGTTTTCATATGAATCTTTAAGAAGTTTTTTGTCTCCATAAAACAGATATATATTCCATGGTATAATTGCAATACTACTTGTCCAGTCCGGACCATTTGCCCAGTGATATCCCCAACCGCTTGTTGGAATTATAGCAGGTAATACTCCATTAGGTTGTTGTTCATCTCGGTGATCATTTAGCCATTTTTCGTAAACGGTGATTCCATCGAAATTGTAAAGACCCATTTCAATGGCTATATGGGCGTCTCCAGTCCATCCATTTTTTTCTCTTTGTGGACAATCGGTAGGATAACCATATAGGTTTGATAAATATGCATTATTAGTTGCAGACCATAGTTTATTGATCAAGGGGTTGGAGCTATTAACCCTACCCACGGAAGGAACATCACTATGCATAAAAATACCTGTTAGACTCTCCTTGGTTAATTCTATGGGTTTGTTACTTAAAACCTCTACGAACTGAAATCCCTTATAATTAAATTTGGGTGTAAATATTTCAACCCCTTCACCTCTTAAAGTGTAAATATCAGTTTGAAATGGATCGTAATCGTCCGTGGGACGATAATGGACTATAATATTAGAAAGGTCAATTTCCCCTTTAATATCTAATAACTCTGAATGTGTTATCCTCAATACTGTTCCAGGCTCGCCTGTCAATTTTATTCGTGACACCCCAGCTATATTCTTACCTAAATCAAAAATATATTTTTTAGAATTTACCTTTCTTATTTTTACAGCTTGAATTTCTTTAACTTGTCTTATGGGATGTAAAACTTGGGAAACTATATTTTTTGATGGAGCAGAGGTATGGATACTTTTATTCCAATTGCTATCATCAAAACCATAAGTGTTCCAACCTTTTTGCTCAAATTGAGCATTTTGATGCTCTCCAGTATAAATACTATTGAAAACGACAGATCCAGATGAATTTTTCCAATCATTATTAGAAGAATAGGTCTCCTCAGTTCCATCTTCATAGGTAACTCTTAAATCCAAACAAAACATTGGTCTAGCCCTCCAAGGTGCTTCATGAAAATACCATACTGCAGTGGATTGGTGATTGAACCATCCATTACCCAACAATACACCAATTGCATTATTTTTTTTCAGAAGATTTGTTACATCATGTGTTACGTACAAGATTCTTCTATCAAAACGAGTGAAAGTAGGATCTAATTGTTGATTACCTACTCTTTTTCCATTTATTGAAAGTTCAAATAATCCTGCAGTGGCAATGTATACTCTTGCTCTCTTTATTTTCTTTTTGATATTAAATTCTTTTCTGAAATAGGGGCTTTCCTTTTTGTGAATGTCTCTACTGTCTGAAATCCACGATCCTTTCCAATTTTTAATGTCAATCATACCCATTTCAAAACTAGCAATGTAATTTGCTCGAATCTCCTTATTGTCAATATCCCAAACCTTTACAGACCAATAGTATTTATGGTAAGCTTCTAATTTGTTTCCATTGTAAATGACC
>CACLQG010000029.1 GCA_902609035.1 uncultured Bacteroidota bacterium | reverse complement strand
GGCGAGTCAATTTCCTCACTCAAATCATTGGCTTGTCCAAGGGATACTATTGCAGACTTATCTCCTGCGTACATAGGGTGTAATGGCTCTATTGACAACTTTACGCCTAATCGCTCTGCTTGTGGAATCAATGCAATAATACCTTCTTTTATTTGTTGGCGTGAAACTTTTAATGACTGATTGGGATCTGTGCCACAGACCAAAACCACCTGTGGACCGCCCAGTGCGGCAGCTTGCTCTATGGCCAACCGATTATCTTCCAATGCCAATGCTCTCTGTTCTTCGTCAACTGCAGGAAAAAAACCGCCCCGAACCAGAGAAACCACCTCAATTTGTGACTTGATCAACAGCTTTTTAATTTTTGACAAGTCTTTTCCTTCCAACAAATGTCTCCAGATGGAAATAGCCCTTATCCCTCCTGCTGCATAATAGTTAATGCATTGTTCTATGGTCCATGGTTTGTTGGTTTGAGTATGGACACATAGCTTTGAAAAATCTGCTAATGGAGTCATCTGAAGCTTATTATTTAATGCAATTCGTGAACTGGTAGTAGGGATCTCCTGCTATTATTTTTTGAACATATAGCGCTAATTCTCTAAGGTGATAATCTCCCCACATACAAGATTCACCGTTGGCAATTTTACTCCCCTTGGGAATGTGGTCCCATCCGTTGGGTTGGTGGTATATGGTATGCAACAGTAAACCATGATGATTTGTATCATTACTGAGGTAAGGTTCCTGTAATAATGAATTGAAAACGGTTAATCCTGCTTTCCAATATTTATCACCTGCTTCTTTTTGACCTTTTTTTCTAAGGTAATTTCCAAGTCTCAGCAGCCCCTGAGCACCAATGGCAGCAGCAGAGCTGTCCACGGGTTCCCAGTCATTATAAGGATCTGCAGGGCGATCGAGATAATCCCCTAATTTATGAAGGTTAGGCGCTCCAGTATCCCAATAAGTAACCCCACAGCTAGGTGTGTATTCGATGTAAAAATCACAAGTAGCTTTGGCCCCTTTCAGCATCATCTCCTCCAATTTATCAAATCCCCCCAGATTAATCAATTCGTGTTTATTGATCAATTCTAAGACTTCTAATTCCTCTGTAAAACCAAGCATACCCCACGCCAATCCACGGGTCCAAGTTGAAAATCCTGTATAACCTTGTTGGGCATTTGGACATCGGAATTGACCATCATTGGTGTTAAAAATAATCTCATGGGCCGTTCTTCCCCAAATATCATAATGATCTCTTCCCTCGCCGTAATATATTGAATATTTTGCTGTCGCTTGAATGTGTTGCATCGCACGTTCTAGCAATGAAATTTTTCGGTCTCCCTCAACGTGTAGAGTATGACCCATCAAGTGACTGGTCACCAAAATCCTGCAAGAACGAATGGTATCAACAAACAAGGAATGAGGACCATTAAAAGAGCAAATAAAACCGCCTTCAGGTAGATCGGTCCAACGCGAAGCTTGTACAGCTCCAGATATTTTAATGGCCAAAGCATAAAAATGAGCCTCCCATTCATTGTGAGGAATTTTACCTTCTTGCATCAACCGCAGTAAGTTACCATAAGTGCTCAAGTTGTTAAACCCATGATCGTGCACTCCGGTGTGACTAACGTGGGTCGCCATTTTATCTAGAACCTGTCTCTTGGCCAAATCAATGAATTGGGTATCGTCAACTGCATCGAACTGTAAAATAGCAGACCCAAACTGAAACCCATGGGTCCACTCGGTCCATCCTCGGGTAGCATATTTACCATTTACAGTAAACACGGGAGCACCATGGGTCTCATCGTATTCGGATGCTATTCTTATTATTTTTTCTCCAGAAAGCGTCCAGAGTTGGTTTATTTTTTCTTTTAAGTCCTCTATTTTGATATTATTGTTGATTTGAATCATGGGTGGTATTTTAACCTAATTGCTGGTTTTTGTTTTTCAAATAGAATTTTATTTTAACAAATTTATTTTAGATTAAAATTAAAATATGCTGTAGGCTTAGTTTAAAATAAAAATATTTCAAAAGAATGCCTTAATATAATTAAATAAAACTTTATCTAAAAAAAGTAAGAAAGAGAAGGTTTAATAAAAATTAATGGTGTACCTAAAAGTTAGAGAACGGCATCCAAAGCATCGGAATATGCTTTTTTTGGAGCAACTCCTACTTGTCTTCCCACCAACTCACCTTTATCGAATAACAGCACAGTAGGAATATTTCTAACGCCATATTTTGCAGCATACTCCTGATGCTGATCTACATCAAGTTTCCCTACAACAGCTTTACCATCATAATCTTGACTAATTTCGTCAATGATGGGGCCCACCATTCTGCAAGGTCCGCACCATGTAGCCCAAAAGTCTACAATGACAGGTTTATCGGATTTTAAAACAGTTTTCTCAAAGTTCGCGTCGGTTATTTCTAATGCCATACTCTAAAATTTTATTCAAAATTAATCATTTTAAAAAATGTAACCTTGTCCTTATGTGTCAAATTTAATTATTAAATAATATTGGAGTATAATAAGCTTTCAGTTCAATTTGTAGTGCAATTTTTTCTCTTCAAGATGAGACAGCAACTCTTGGGAGATGGCTACTTTGTGTTTGCGACTTGGTAATGTAAGTTTAATTTGTTTTTTGGGGTCTATAATGTCAAAATACAGAGGCTTATCTCCACTAAATGCTCTGAGCTCTTTTTTGAGATTCTGAATACTTTCTGATTCCAGTTGTCGGATATCCAGCTGTAAGGTTAATTTTTTGGAGTTTTTGGACAATGAATCGTGAAGCATCTCGAAATTAATGAACTGTATTCTCGGGTCGGTTAATCTTCCTGTTTCTTGATTTCTCCAACCTTCACGTATGTTGATTTTAATGCAAATGAATCTGTTGAAATCAAGAAAGTGTTTGAATTTGAGGTACTCCTCTCCAAAAATTCTAAATTCATACTGATCCGAGAAATCTTCTAAAATGAACCGACCCCAACCTTTTCCACTTCTGGATTCTAAGTGCTGAAAATCGTTGATAATTCCTGCTAAACTAAGATTTTTGTTGATCAAAGGTTTCAAATCTTTAAGCTGAGACAGATCCGCATTGGTAAACCATTTGATTTCTTTTTTGAAATCATCCAGTGGATGCCCTGAAATGTATATACCTACAACTTCTCTTTCTTTTTTAAGTTGTCTCAAGTTGTTCCATTCTGGAGCTTGTGGAATAACGAGTTCTTGATATACTTGGTCTGTGTCTCCTCCAAACAGACTTGTTTGAGATGAGTTTTGATTATCTTGAAATTTAGACCCAAAGCGAATGATTTTCTCTAAAAAGATTATACCATCGCCATCAGGACTAAAGTATTGTGCCCTATGGGTGCCAGCAAAAGAATCAAATCCACCTGCCAATGCCAGATTTTCCATTGCTTTTTTATTGGCCGCCCGCAGATCAACTTTTTTTACGACATCAAAAATATTCTTGTAGGGAGCCTCTTTTCTGTTTTCGATAATGGTATCTACTGCTCCTTTACCTACCCCTTTGATAGCCCCCATACCAAAACGAACTGCGTTGTCTTCATTAACTGTAAACTTGTAAAAAGACTCGTTGACGTCGGGTCCTAAAACTTTAATACCCATTCTTTTACATTCCTCCATAAAGAAAGTGACCTGCTTGATGTCGTTCATATTGTTGGAGAGGACAGCCGCCATGTACTCTGCGGGGTAATGGGCTTTAAGGTAGGCGGTTTGAAAACCTATCCACGCATAACAAGTAGAATGGGATTTATTGAATGCATATGAGGCAAAAGCTTCCCAGTCTTTCCATATTTTATTTAAAACTTCTTTGGGATGATTATTGGCTACTCCCCCCTTAATGAACTTGGGTTTTAGTTTTTGCAACAGGGAAAAAATCTTTTTCCCCATGGCTTTTCGAAGCAGATCGGCTTCACCTTTAGAGAAGCCTGCCAATTTTTGAGATAATAACATTACCTGCTCTTGATAAACGGTAATACCATAAGTTTCTACAAGATACTCTTCCATTTCGGGTAGGTCATAACTGATCTCCTCATCCCCGTGTTTTCGGGCAACAAAACTTGGAATGTACTCTAACGGTCCAGGTCGGTAGAGGGCATTCATGGCAATCAAGTCGGCAAATACATTGGGTTTTAAATCCTTCAAATACTTCTGCATCCCTTGTGATTCATACTGAAAAATCCCTATTGTATGACCTCTTTGAAATAGTTCATAGGTGAGTTGATCGTCAAGTGGAAATTCGTCTGGTTCCAGATCGATGTTATGGCGGTATTTTACGATTTTAACGGTGTCTTTAATTAATGTAAGGGTTTTCAATCCCAGAAAATCCATCTTCAATAGTCCTGCCTCCTCGACCACTGCATTGTCAAACTGCGTAACATTTAGTTCAGAGTCTTTGGCAGTGGCTATAGGAACAAAGTTAGTAATGTCATCGGGAGTAATGATGACCCCACAGGCGTGAATCCCTGTATTTCTTAATGAGCCTTCGAGTACTTTAGCCTGTTGCAAGGTTTGTCCCGCTAGGTCGTCCCCTTCAAAAATTTCCTTTAATTCTTTTGCTTGATTGAATTCATCCGACCTGAGGTTTTCTCTCAATTCTTTGTCTTCAAGAGAAAATATTTTGGCGAGTTTGATATTAGGAACCAACTTAGCAATGCGGTCGGCATCTCTTAAGGACAGGTCCAAAACTCTCGCGGTATCTCGGATGGAGGATTTGGCTGCCATGGTACCATAAGTAATAATTTGCGCCACTTGATTGGCACCGTATTTCTCTATGACATATTGCATTACCTTTCCCCTGCCCTCATCATCGAAATCAATATCTATATCCGGCATGCTCACCCTATCAGGGTTGAGAAAACGCTCAAAAAGTAGATCGTATTTAATAGGGTCCAAGTTGGTTATCCCAAGACAATAGGCCACAACTGAACCGGCTGCTGAACCCCTTCCAGGCCCAACGGAAACACCCATTTTACGGGCGGCTGCAATGAGATCTTGTACAATCAAAAAATATCCGGGATAGTCTGAATTGGCTATGACTTTCAATTCAAAATCTAATCGCTCTTGAATTTCCTCATTCATCTCTCCATAACGCTTTTTGGCTCCTTTCAGGGTCAAGTGTCTTAGGAATTGGTTTTCTTTGTCCTTTGTGTCATCTGATTTCTCAACGGAAAAGTCATCTGGAATATCGAATTTGGGTAACAATACCTCACGAGCTAAATCGAATGCTTCTACCTTTTCAATAACTTCTTCAATATTGATTATGGCGTCTGGTAAATCGGCAAATAGACTTTTCATCTCTGCCTGTAATTTAAAATAGTACTCTTGATTGGGAAAACCAAATCGAAATCCCCTACCCCTGCCTATGGGTGTCGCTTGTTTTTCCCCCTCTTTGAGACAGAGCAGAATATCATGAGCATTGGCTTCATTTTTAGTGGTATAGTAGCTGTTATTGGTTGCCAGAGTCTTGATTTGATGTTTTTTGGCAAACTCTAGTAAAACGGTATTGGCGCGTTGCTCATCTTCTTGCTGGTGTCGCATCAGCTCGATATAAAGATCGTTCCCAAATTGACCTTGCCACCATATTAGGGCTTCTTCGGCCTGGTTGTCCCCAACATTCAAAATTTTTGAGGGTACCTCACCATATAAATTACCTGTCAAAACAATCAAATCAGATTTATAATGCTCGACAATTTTTTTGTCAATCCTGGGGACATAATAAAATCCATGAGTATAGGCTTTGGAACTCATTTTGGAAAGGTTTTCGTAACCCTTTTTGTTTTTGGCAATAAAAACAATTTGGTAACCGTTGTCTCTTCTAGAACGGTCTTGGTGGTCCTCACATACAAAAAATTCACAGCCCAAAATGGGTTTTAATGGTGTTTGTCCTTCCTCGAGTTCGGCATTGTGTTTTTTAATGGCCTTGATAAAATGAAAAGCACCCATCAAATTAGCGTGATCGGTCAAGGCGACCGCAGGCATCTGATCATCTGCTGCAGTTTTAATCAGATCATGAATCCTAGAGGTGGATTGTAAAACAGAGTATTGGGAATGGGTATGCAAATGAACAAAAGGGGCTTTTTGTAATAACTCCTCTTCTGTATGGCTGAGTGTTTTGGAGGGTTCCTCCTCATAATTGGCCAAGCCGACTAATCGGGTGGAAGCGGCTTTTAGATTTTCGTGTTTCAATCCGATGCCTTGAACAGGCCCCTTCAAAACTTCTTTGAGATGATTAATGACTTCTACCCTGTTTTTTAATGCCTTTGGGTTTATACTTCCCCTTCTGAAAAGCTCGAAAAAACACCTAGTGGTGGCCTCAACATCGGCAGTGGCATTATGAACCTCTTCAAATTGGGAATCAAAAAGATAGGCGTGAAGTTCAATTAAAGTGGGCAATTTGAATTTTCCCCCTCTACCTCCAGGTAACTTACAAAGGTTAGCAGTTTCCTCGGTACAAGTATCAATAATAAGTAAGCTTTCAAGCGGATTTTCACCATTCATTCGGAGGAATTCAGCTCCCATAATGTTGAGGTCAAATTTAACGTTGTGTCCTCCAACAAACTCACATTCCTGGAGTGCGTCTTGAAATTTTTCCAATACCTCCTCAAGTGGGAGTCCTTCTTTATTGGCTAGTGCTGATGAGATACCATGAATTATTTCGGCATCATAAGGTATAGTAAATCCATCGGGTAGAACCAAATAATCTTCATGGGAAATGCAGCTCCCGTCCTTATCATGTAACTGCCAAGCTATCTGAATACAACGCGGCCAATTGTTGTTATCTGTTAAAGGTGCATTCCAGTTGAGTGGTAAACCTGTAGTCTCGGTATCAAAGATCAAAAACATAGAAGCAATTCTTATTACTAAAATAGAATTTTGTGTCACTAGACTTTGATGAAATTATCACGAGTTATCAACCAAAAAAAGGATGGAAATCTTACTACATTGAAGGTTAAAAAATGGAAATGGAAAACTATCTTTGACAAAAAATAAAGTTATCGAACAACTGTTTGATAAAATTTCCCAGACCTCCAGCCAAAAGGCTTTTGAAAGAGCACTTTTGCAGGATAGCTGTTTCCAAATCAAAGGAGTGGTTGGTTCTGGTTTAAATTTTAAACTGATTACTGCCTTCAAAAATTTAAATCGTACTTTTTTGTTGGTATTAGAAAATGCAGAGCAGGCGGCTTATCACCTGAACGACCTGGAACGACTTCTTACTAAAAATGAAGTTTTATTTTTTCCTGCCAGTTACAAAGAAGTTTATAACCTAGACGCAACAGACAATGCTAATGTATTACTGCGTTCTGAGGTGTTGAAAAAACTGAGCAACTCCAATAAGAATAGAATAATTGTCACTTACCCCCAAGCACTTTTTGAAAAGGTAATTTCACCACGCACCCTCAAAAGAAAAACTCTAACGGTTAAAAAAGGGGATATGGTCAGTTTGGATTTTGTGAACGAAACCCTTTTTGAATATGGTTTTGAAAGGGTGAATTTTGTGTCCCAGCCCGGGGAGTTTTCTGTTAGAGGGGGAATTATTGATGTTTTTTCATTCTCTAATCAGCACCCTTATCGAATCGAGTTTTTTGATCAAGATATTGAAAGCCTGAGGAGTTTTGACGTAAACACCCAACTATCAATCAACCCTTTAGATAAGATCGATTTGTTACCAAATACCTCCAAAGTTTCCTTTACTGAAAAGCGTAAATCCCTGATCGATTCACTACCTCAAGGAAGTACTGTCGTTTTTAACCAACTCGATTTATGCTTGGATCGGATTGAAAAATTGGGCGTCAAAGCTGCCAAAGAGTTTGAAACCCTAGAGAGTATGCTCCAATACCCTCCCGAGATTTTATTTTTGGATCGGAAGGAACTATTGGATCGACTGGCTAATCAAAGCATAGTACTGGTTAATCAGTCAGATAATCTTAAACCGAAAGAAAGCCTAACAATAAAACAAACTCCACAGCCTTCTATAAATAAACAATTTGATCGGCTGGTTCAAATCCTTAATGACAACCATTCTTCTGGTTTCGAGAATTATATTTTTTGCTCGAATGAAGCACAGCGCAAGCGTTTTAATGAAATTTTTGAGGAGATGGAAACAACCGTACATTACAAAACTGAAGTATGCCCTCTCTTTGAGGGTTTTGAGGACATTGAGGCCAAAGTAGTGTGTTTTACGGACCACCAAATCTTTGAGCGCTACCACAAATACAAACTGCGTTCTTCTGCTGCCAAAAAAGAGGTACTAACCCTGAAAGAGTTGACCAACCTAAAAATTGGCGATTTCGTCACCCACATTGATCATGGTATAGGTAAGTTCGGAGGACTACAAAAAATTGATGTTAACGGTGCTAAACAGGAGGCCATAAAGCTAAGTTATGGGGAAGGAGATATTCTATACCTAAGTATTCACTCGCTCCATAAAATTACCAAATTTAACGGCAAAGACGGCCATGTTCCCAAGCTATACAAATTGGGATCTAATGCATGGAAAATCCTCAAGCAAAAAACCAAAACCAAAGTCAAAGCGATTGCCTTTGACTTGATAAAACTTTACGCCAAAAGAAGGGAGAAGATTGGACATGCATTCCCGCCGGATAGTTATCTACAATTGGAGCTGGAGGCATCATTTATGTTTGAGGATACCCCCGATCAGAGTATAGCTACAGCTGCCGTAAAAGCGGATATGGAAAACAAACGTCCCATGGATAGACTGATTTGTGGCGATGTTGGTTTTGGAAAAACCGAAGTGGCTATCCGAGCGGCTTTCAAGGCAGTTGACGACAGCAAACAGGTTGCTGTTTTGGTACCCACTACCATATTGGCTTTTCAACACTTCAAAACTTTTTCCAAGAGACTCAAAAATCTTCCTGTTCGGGTGGATTACCTGAATCGTTTTCGGTCCACTAAAGACCGAACTAAAATATTGGAAGAACTCAGAAATGGAAAAATAGACATATTAATCGGTACCCACCAGTTGGTTAATAAAACAGTGAAATTTAATGATTTGGGGTTACTGATCGTTGATGAGGAACAGAAATTTGGTGTGGCTGTAAAGGAAAAATTAAGGGATCTGAAAACCAATGTAGATGTTTTGACCTTAACTGCAACGCCCATACCCAGAACATTGCAGTTCAGCTTGATGTCGGCACGAGATTTATCAGTTATTGCTACCCCTCCCCCAAATCGTTATCCGATCGAGAGTGAAGTGGCTCGATTCAGTGAAGCCCTAGTTAGAGATGCCATTCGATACGAAATGCATAGAGGCGGACAAATATTCTTTATTCATAACCGCGTTGAAAATATTCAGGAGTTTGCAGGAATGGTACAGCGCTTGATTCCTGAAGCACGAATTGCTATTGGTCATGGTCAAATGGAAGGGAAAAGATTAGAAAAAACCTTACTGGAGTTTATGGAGGGTAAGTCGGATATTTTGATTGCTACTACCATAATAGAGAATGGGCTGGATGTTCCCAATGCCAATACAATTTTTATTAATAACGCTCAGAGTTTTGGACTTAGCGATTTACACCAGATGAGGGGAAGGGTAGGCCGAAGTAACAAGAAGGCTTTTTGCTATTTCATAACTCCACCATTGAGCGCTATGGCCTCAGATGCCCAAAAAAGAATCCAAGCTATTTCTCAATTCTCGGAGTTGGGAGCAGGAATCCAAATTGCGATGAAAGATCTCGAAATCAGAGGTGCGGGAGATCTTTTGGGTGGAGAACAAAGCGGATTTATTAATGAAATAGGTTTTGAAACCTATCAGAAAATTTTAGAGGAGGCCATTGAGGAATTGAAGGAAAAGGAGTTCAAAACCTTGTTTGAAGATCAAGAAAAGGGCTGGGAGAAAAAGCATGTCAAGGAGGTGCAGATTGATACCGACTTCGAAATTCTATTCCCAGATGAATATATAAATATAGTGAATGAGCGGTTGGTGCTTTACAACGAATTGAGTGCCATTAATAATGAGTATGCCTTGATGGAATTCAAAAAAAATATTGAGGATCGATTTGGTGCCATTCCCCCCGAGGGCATTGAGCTTTTGAGTACGCTTCGTCTTAAGTGGTTGGCTTCAAAAATGGGATTGGAAAGGCTAATCATCAAAAAAAATAAGTTCGTGGGTTACTTTTTGGAAGATCAACAAAGTGACTTTTACCAAAGTCCTGTATTTAATCAAATCTTATTGAGTGTTCAGAAGGAGTCCAGTAAATTCAGCTTAAAAGAAAAACAAACCCGAAAAGGCTTGCGACTTTTGCTTTGTTTGGATCAAGTAGAAAGTATAGAAAAGCTATTGGAGCAACTGAGTAGCATGCAGGTGGTTAGAGTAGTTTGAGATTTTTAATCACTTCAAAGGCTACATTGACATAGTCTTCATCTATTAGGATGGTGAATTCATTGGAAGTTGAAATGACCTGATTAATGTTGACACCTTCCCATGATAGTTTTTGAAAAATGAAATAATAAATCCCTGGAATTTTGACATTGTCAATAGGGAGTTTAACAGTTATAGCTGAAAGATTATCTATTTTGTCTATGCATATTTCGTTTTTAAATAATTCTTTAATCAAGGGAGCCAGATTACTACTCACAATAATATTAGATTCCCCCACTCCTCTGGAGGAAGTAAAGAATATATCGTTTTTGTCTTTGATAACTGTTAGGAATTGGGCTTGAGCCAATAGTAAAGTTTCAGTGAGTTTAAAACAATAGTCAGTCAATGAGGAACGTACGGTAATGTCGCCTAGATTTCTTAGTACACTGACAATCTTATGGGTGGAGAGAAATTCCTCATTGTCAGAAATTCGTTTCAATGCCATGACAATCGCCCCAGTTCTGGCAGGCTTGCGCAGAACATTTTCAATGTCTGGCTGAATCTCTCTTGCTAAGGAGGTAAGGTTAATGATGCCTTGGGAAAGTGCAGTTGATAAATAGGGTTTGGTCTTAACATATTCCGATACTTGAGAGGCAATGGTTTTCAATTATTAAAATATTTGATTCATATGCAAAATTATGAATTTTAAACATAATGTTAGTTTTGAAACATTTTAGCCAAAAGAATAAAAGTTTTATTAAATGTGCTTTTGATCCCAACTCTAAAATTCAAATGCATGGGTAATTATCAAAATGAACTTAAAATATTAAATTTTTTAAGTTGAAATTATTATCGATAATATCTGCTAATATTTTGTTTTTTATGAGACGTCCTCATAAGAAGTAACCATAAATCTTTAGTTCGTTACTTAAATTCTAATGTAACTAAATTATTTTCATTTTTGGACAATAAAATTAACTTCTGCTTCTAGTTAGAGTTAATTCTATTCCAGTGGGGAGTGTCTTAATTTTTTGAAATAGGCGGCTTCTAGATTTTTTGTTTTCTTCCGAGGTCATATGCTTAGATTATTAATAGTAAATAAGTTCTATGTGCTGATAGGGGTTTGTTATAATTTAAAATATAATTCCATGATGGGCAATAAAATCCTTATTTTTGGAAAAATGAGCACGACCATGCAGCCCAAGAGATATACAATTACTGCTGCTTTACCTTATACAAATGGTCCCATTCATATTGGTCATTTAGCAGGAGTCTATGTACCTGCGGACATTTACGCGCGTTATCTCAGACTCCGAAAAAAAGAAGTAGCCTTTATCTGTGGAAGTGATGAACATGGAGTTGCGATTGCTATTAAAGCTAAGAAAGAGGGAAAAACACCACAAGAAATAATTGATCATTACGATGAAATTATCCATCAGTCGTTTGAAAACTTTGGAATCTCATTTGATAATTACTCCCGGACCTCACGTGAAGTTCATCACAAAACAGCAGGAGAAATTTTTAAACAGCTGGATGATCAAGGTCAGTTTGTGGTCAAAGAAACTGAGCAACTTTATGATACAGAGGCAAAGGAGTTTTTAGCCGACCGATTTGTGATGGGAATATGTCCAATTTGTCAAAATAGTGAAGCTTACGGTGACCAATGTGAATCTTGTGGAACTTCACTAAATGCTACAGATTTGATACACCCAAAGTCGATGCTTTCTGGAAGCATCCCTGAATTAAAAAAAACCAAGCATTGGTTTTTACCCCTTGACGAACATGAGAATTTTATAAAGGAGTGGATTTTGGAGGGGCACAAAAAAGATTGGAAATCTAATGTTTATGGACAAGTAAAGTCATGGATCGACAATGGGTTGCAGCCCCGTGCTGTTACAAGAGATTTAGACTGGGGTATCCCTGTCCCAGTTGCTGGAGGAAAAGGAAAAGTACTATATGTTTGGTTTGATGCACCAATTGGATATATCTCCTCTACCAAGGAATGGGGTCAAAAAAATAATATCGACTGGGAACCTTTTTGGAAATCTGAGGATACTAAGTTGGTTCATTTTATTGGTAAAGATAATATCGTTTTTCATTGTATTATTTTCCCCATTATCCTAAAAAATACGGGTATCTATATTCTACCTGCGAATGTCCCTGCCAATGAGTTCCTTAATCTTGAGGGAAATAAAATTTCTACCTCCAAAAACTGGGCGGTATGGTTGCATGAATATTTGGAGGACTTTCCTGAGAAACAGGACGTTTTGCGATATGCACTTACGGCGAACGCACCCGAGACAAAAGACAACGATTTTACATGGAAGGAGTTCCAAACGCGAAATAACAGTGAGTTAGTTGCCATTTTTGGAAATTTCATCAATAGGGTGATGGTACTGACCCTGAATTATTACGATGGAAAAGTTCCTCCACTGGGAAATCTCAGTGATAAGGATGAAGAGGTACTATCCTTACTAAGAGAGTTTCCTTCACTAATGGAAAATAAAATAGAGCATTATCAGTTCAGAGCTTACAGCCAGGAGGTGATGAA
>CACLQG010000028.1 GCA_902609035.1 uncultured Bacteroidota bacterium | reverse complement strand
GCGTGGAGAATTTTTGGGAAAAACGGTACAGGTAGTTCCCCATATTACCAATGAAATAAAAGAAAGAATACAATTGCTGGGCAATAGTGGTGATTATGACATTGTTATAACAGAAATTGGAGGTACTGTGGGTGACATTGAGTCACTCCCTTATATCGAATCCGTAAGACAATTGATTTATGAACTCGGTGACGAAAATGCTATGGTAATTCATCTGACACTCATTCCATTCTTATCGGCTGCTGGAGAATTAAAAACCAAACCAACTCAACACTCTGTAAAAAATTTGATGGAAAGTGGAATTAAGGCTGATGTATTGGTCTGCAGAACTGAGCATAATTTAACTGGCGATCTCCGTAAAAAATTGGCCCTCTTTTGTAATGTTAAACCAGAAGCAGTAATACAATCTATTGATGTAGATACAATTTACGATGTCCCCATGAAAATGTTGGAAGAGGGTCTGGATCAAGTGGTTTTGGAAAAATTAAATCTAGCCCCTAAATCAGAGCTTAATTTAGATCATTGGAAGTCGTTTTTACATAAATACAAAAACCCCAAAAGAAAGGTAAAAATTGGCTTGGTAGGGAAATATGTTGAACTTCAAGATTCCTATAAATCTATTCGTGAGGCCCTAATACATGCTGGCGCTATCAATGAAGCTGAGGTCGAGGTATTAAGTATTCATTCGGAATATTTAAATCAAATCAATGCACAAGAACAGCTCAAAAAATTACACGGACTCATTGTAGCTCCTGGTTTTGGAGGGCGTGGTATAGAAGGAAAAATAAATGCTATAACCTATGTAAGAGAGCAAAAAATTCCTTTTTTTGGAATTTGTTTGGGCATGCAAATGGCAGTCATTGAATATACCAGAAATGTATTGATGCACCCAGATGCGAATTCTACTGAGATTGACGAAAAGACAGATTACCCAGTTATTGATCTAATGGAAAGTCAAAAAGGAGTGGTTAATAAGGGAGGCACTATGCGTTTGGGAACATGGAATTGTGATCTTTCCCAAGGCAGTAAAGTGGCTGAGGTATATGGAGAAAAGCAAATTACCGAACGCCATCGCCATCGTTTTGAGTTCAACAATAAGTACAAGGCAGAGGTTTTTGAAAAAGGTGCGCTCAAAGTCTCAGGTATCAACCCAGAAACTGATTTAGTAGAGATTTTGGAAATTACAGATCACCCTTGGTTTATTGGAGTTCAGTTTCACCCTGAATATAAAAGTACTGTCTCCAATCCTCATCCTTTATTTGTAGCTTTTATAAAAGCCAGTATTGACTATCTTAGCCAAGCGCAATCGAACTAAAAATCATGGAAGAAAGAAAATTTGATCCTTATCAATTTATTGGATTTGTTCTAATTGCGATTATTTTTACTTGGATGTTGTATGTCAACAAACCTGAAGAAGTTGAAATCCCTCCAGTTGAACATGATAAAACGGAGTTTACCAATCAACAAAATGAAGATTATTCACCCATAAAATTAAATGATTCTTTACAAAAGATAAATTTGCAAAGTACTTTTGGGATTTTCAGTAACTGGATGATCGATCAAGGGGCTAGCAGTCAAAGACTTGAAAATAAAGATCTCTTGATAGAGGTAAACCCCAAAGGAGGACTGCTTACCCTTGTCAGACTTAAAGAGTATACTGATTACCAGGATCAGCCTTTAGAATTGGTTAAAGAAAATAATAACAAATTTAATGTTCAATTCTCTACTAAAGATGGCAGGAGGCTCAATACCAAAGATTTTTATTTTTCACCTCAACTTAGTTCCAAAAACGGAAAACAAAAATTATCTCTGAAAGCTTCTATTGCTCCGAACCAATATTTAGAATTTATCTATGCGATTGATGCAGAGAACTTCTTGGTGGATTTCAGTATTCAATCTTCCGGAATTGCTTCGCTACTTGACACTAGTCAAGCTGCTATGTTATCATGGGAAACAAGTGCCTATCGTAATTCCAAAAGTATTGATTATGAAGGACGATATACCGAACTGACTTATGGCTATGAAGGGGATAAAATAGATTATTTATCCCTTAGTGGTATTGATGAGGAATCACCAAAGCAGGTGCGATGGGTATCTTTTAGACAACATTTTTTTAGTGCGATTTTGATTCCCCAAAATCCAGCTGATCAATTGAAAGTTTCTACTGATAATTTGGCTGATGACAAATCATTGGAAGAAGTCTTCACCAAAAAGTTTGGCGTTGAGATTCCATTAACTTATAAGTCAGGTGAATTTAAGAGTCAATTCGAATACTATTTTGGCATTACAGATTATAATACTTTAAAATCTTATGATAGAGATTTAGAGTCATCCATTCCTTTAGGATGGGGAATTTTTGGTTGGTTAAACCAGTTTGTCTTTTTGCCTTTATTTGGTATGTTATCTTCTTTTCTCCCCCATGGAATTGCTATCATTTTGATGACTATTATTGTAAGGTTGACCATGTCTCCCGTTACTTATAAATCGTATGTTTCTCAGATCAAAATGAAGGTATTGCGTCCTGAAATTGAGGAGTTGAATAAAAAGTACAAAGACAATGCGGTAAAACGTCAACAGGAGACAATGAGTTTATACAATCGAGCTGGGGCTAACCCTATGGCGGGGTGTATACCTGCTTTATTACAATTGCCAGTATTCTACGCCCTTTTTACATTTTTCCCTGTGGCATTTGAACTGCGAAAAAAGAGTTTCCTATGGGCGGATGATTTATCCTCTTACGATTCTATCTTAGACTTAGGTTTTAACATACCTTTTTATGGCGACCATGTTAGTTTATTTCCTATTTTGGCCTCTATTGCTATTTTCTTTTACACTCAAATGACGACAGGTCAGCAAGCGATGCCTCAACAACCTGGTATGCCAAATATGAAAGTCATCATGTATTTGATGCCACTAATGATGTTATTTTTCTTTAACAACTACGCTAGTGGATTGAGTTTGTACTATTTTATTTCTAATCTATTGACCATTCTTTTGATGCTGGTAATTAAGAATTATATTATCGACGATAAAAAAATCCACGCTAAGATTGAGGAAAACAAAAAGAAACCCAAAAAAGCAGGAGGTTTTTCCGCACGATTACAAAAAGCGATGGAAGAAGCACAAAAGCAAAAAAAAGCTCGTGGTAGATAGTCTTTTACTTAACGAATAAAATTTAATTTCATAGCGTAACTTTGCTCCATGAAAAAGAAAAGGGTTATTGTGGGATTGTCTGGAGGGGTCGACTCTAGTGTGGCTGCCCATTTGCTTTCCCAACAGGATTATGAAGTCATAGGTCTTTTTATGAAAAACTGGCACGATCAGTCGGTTATCTTATCCAATGAGTGCCCTTGGTTGGAGGATAGTAATGATGCTATGCTGGTGGCCGAAAAGTTGGCTATCCCCTTTAAAAACATCGATCTAAGTATAGAATACAAGGAGCGCATCGTTGACTATATGTTTGATGAATATGCAGCTGGGAGAACCCCCAATCCCGATATATTGTGTAATAGGGAAATAAAATTTGATGTCTTTATGAAGATTGCCATCTCACTAGGTGCTGACTATGTGGCGACAGGCCACTATTGTCAAAAGGAAGAAATCGCAACAAATAATGGAACTCGTTACCGATTGGTTAGCGGTGCAGATGGTAATAAAGACCAGTCTTATTTCCTTTGTCAACTTACACAAGAACAATTGTCGAAAACTTTATTTCCCATTGGTCACCTGCAAAAAGATGAGGTCCGAAATATCGCTCGCGATTTAGATTTGGTGACAGCGGATAAGAAAGACTCTCAAGGGCTTTGCTTTATTGGTAAGGTTAGTTTACCAGATTTTTTACAACAACAGCTGCAACCGAAAGTTGGCAATATCATTGAAATTCCACTAGATTACTACAGCAATAGATTGGAGGAGAAGGAGTTGCGATACCAATCTCAAAAAATTCGTTATCAAACCACGGATGGTAAAATAGTTGGTACCCACCAAGGGGCTCATTTTTTTACTATTGGTCAAAGAAAAGGCTTGGCAGTTGGAGGTACACCAGAACCCCTTTTTGTAATTGATATCAATGTAGAGGAAAATATTGTCTATGTAGGCCAGGGAAAAGACCACGATGGATTGTTCCGAAAAACCTTAAAAGTCAATACTGATGATGTGCATTGGGTACGCGATGATCTTAAAATCTCAACAGGTGAAAAAATGGAGGTAAGGGCACGAATCCGATACCGACAGCCTTTACAAAAAGCAATACTTTCTGCACAAGCAGATGCTCTCTATATTTTATTTGACCAGCAACAATCTGCCATTACATCAGGGCAGTTTGTGGCCTGGTACCTCGATAACGAATTACTTGGGTCAGGAGTAATTAATTAAACCTATTGATGTGTTGAGGATTTTGAAAAGTTAACCTCTAACTGATTATTAAGTAAATCCTTAAAAGTTTCTCTTTTACGAATTAAATGGGCTTGGCCTTCATGCCATAAAACTTCTGCGGGGCGGTAGCGGGAATTATAATTACTGGCCATAGAAAAGCAATAGGCACCAGAATTTCTAAAGACCAATATGTCTCCCTCAGTGATTTCGGAAATTTTCCGGTTACTTCCAAATGTATCGGTTTCACAAATATAACCTACAACAGAGTAAAAACGCTCTTTTCCACTGGGGTTGGACAGATTTTCGATATGGTGATGGGAACCGTAAAGCATGGGTCGGATAAGGTGATTAAATCCACTATCCACCTGCGCAAATACTGTAGAGGTGGTTTGTTTAACCACATTAACTTGAGTGACGAAATGTCCCGCCTTACTTACCAAAAACTTTCCTGGTTCAAAGATAAGTTGTAAATCATTACCGTATTCTTTGCAAAAAGCGTTAAACCTTTCCGATAATTTTTGACCCAATTCATCGATATTGGTTTCGATATCGTTTTCGTGATAGGGGACTTTAAAGCCACTTCCAAAATCTAAGAATTCAAGATTTTTGAAATTTCTAGCAGTGTCAAATAAAATTTCAGCAGCATTTAAGAAAACGTCTATATCCAAGATATCACTTCCAGTGTGCATGTGGATACCATTGATATTCATGGATGTGTTTTCTACTATACGGAGCAGATGTGGAATTTGATGTATGGAAATACCAAATTTGGAGTCGATATGTCCCACTGATATATTAGTGTTCCCTCCCGCCATCACGTGGGGGTTAATTCGGATACAAACTGGAGTTTTGGGGTGGCGCGTTCCAAATTGTTCTAACAACGACAGATTGTCTATGTTGATTTGAACACCCATTTTGGCAACGTCCTCGATTTCTTTAAATGAAACTCCATTAGGGGTGTATAGTATGGCTTGTGGTTCAAAACCTGCAGTTAAACCCAATTGAACTTCTTGTATAGATACGGTATCCAGACCACAGCCCAATTGCCGAATAAACTTTAATATGGAGACATTTGACAACGCTTTTGTAGCATAATTTATTCTTAGGTCATTTATACTATTAAAAGCTGAGGTTAAACTATGATATTGCAAGGCTATTTTTGCCGAATCGTAAACATATATGGGATTGCCATACTCAAAGGCAATGTCCATTAGATCGCTATTTCTCAATTTAAACTTATTTAATGAATCGCAAAATTAAACCCAAAAATCAAATCATTGCTCTAAAAGATCAGATGTTATAAAAATTCAACATATTGTTTTAAATGTAACATTATACTTTTTGTACGATGGTATTTTTTCAATAGTGATTTACTATTTTTGGGATATAAAATTCAAATAATGAATTTACACGAATATCAAGGCAAAGAGATTTTAGCGAGCTTTGGCGTAGCTGTACAAAGTGGTATAGTAGTGAATAATACTCACGAGGCTCTTGCTGCTGCAGAGAAGCTTACATTAGATACAGGTACTTCATGGCATGTGATCAAGGCCCAAATTCATGCCGGAGGTCGAGGAAAAGGTGGCGGTGTTAAATTGGCCAAAAGCCTAGAAGATGTTAAATCCATTTCTGAGCAGATTATAGGTATGCAATTAATTACTCCTCAAACTCCAGCAGAAGGAAAAAAAGTGAATAAAGTGTTGATTTCTGAAGATGTTTATTATAAAGGATATTCAGAGTCCAAAGAGTTTTATGTTTCGGTTTTACTCAACAGATCTAAAGGTAATAATATGATTATGTATTCCACCGAGGGAGGGATGGATATAGAGGCGGTAGCTGAAAAAACTCCTGAATTAATTTTTACTGAGGAAATTGATCCAGCGCATGGACTCCAGGGATTCCAGGCCCGTAACATAGCCTTCAATTTAGGGCTGACTGGAGTAGCATTCAATGAAATGGTTAAGTTTATAACTGCCTTGTATAACGCTTATATAGGAGCAGATGCCTCTCTTTTTGAAATCAATCCAGTTCTAAAAACATCTGATGATAAAATCATTGCGGTAGATGCAAAAGTTACTCTAGATGATAATGCTTTATTCCGTCACAAGGATTATGTTAGCTTTAGGGATTTATCTGAAGAGAACCCGAAGGAAGTTGAGGCTAGTGAGGTGGGTTTAAATTATGTTGCCTTAGATGGCAATGTAGGTTGTATGGTCAACGGTGCTGGTTTGGCTATGGCCACTATGGATCTTATTAAACAATCTGGAGGATCACCCGCTAACTTTTTGGATGTTGGGGGTACGGCAAACGCTGCTCGTGTGGAAACTGCTTTTAGATTGATCCTAAAAGATCCCAAAGTGGCTGCTATATTGGTCAATATTTTTGGAGGAATTGTACGATGCGACAGAGTCGCACAAGGAATTGTTGACGCCTACAAAAATATGGGAGATGCTATTAAAGTTCCTATTATTGTTCGTCTGCAAGGCACTAACGCTGACATAGCTAAAAAATTGATTGACGACTCTGGGCTTAATGTTCTCTCAGCAACAGCCTTTGAGGAGGCCGCTGAAAAGGTACAAAATGTATTAAAATTGTCATTTTGACATATTTTTTAAAAATTAACCGACATATTGTCATTTAATTTTCATTGGTACAGGATTTGAATTAACATTTGAAAAAAGTTTAATTTAAATCTTAACATTATGAAATTAATTAAAAGACAAAATCCAGTATTTACATCTATCTTTGACGAGTTGTTTCTGAATCAGGATTGGAATCATACAAATCAAATCATTCCTGCAGCTAACATTATTGAAGCCGACGACCATTTTGACATCCAATTGGCAACACCTGGAAAGAAAAAAGGGGATTTTAAAATTGAATTGGAAGAAGGTGTATTGACTATTTCTTCTGAGGAAGAAATAAAATCTACCCAAACAGAGGTCAATTTCACCCGAAAAGAATTTGGTAACAGTTCCTTCAAAAGATCCTTTAATATTCCAGAAATAGTCTCAGCTGATAAGATTAGTGCCCTTTATAAAGAGGGTATTTTGACGGTAAGCCTTCCCAAAAAAGCAGAAGCCTTACCCGAGCCAAAAAAATTTATTTCCATTAAGTAAATTGGTTATTGTTTTATTTGAAAAGGTTTGGTTTTAGAACTAGGCCTTTTTTTATTGCAGTTGGTTTTGCATTGACTTGATTTCGTCTCGAAGTCTCGCTGCTTCTATAAAGTCCAAATCTTTAGCCGCAGTCTCCATGGCTTTTCTTGATTCTCTGATTTTCTTTTCGATTTCCTCTTTACTCAAATAACGATTTTTGGCCTCTGCAGCTTTTCTGTCTATTAGTTCTTGCGCATAAGTAGCTACTGAATTTTTGGACAAAGCATTGTCCAAAGACTTATTTAGAGCAGTTGGGGTCATATTATTTTGAAGATTGTAAGACTGTTGTTTTCCTCTTCGGTATAAAGTTTCATCAATTGTTTTTTGCATGCTATTTGTTATTTTATCAGCATACATAATGGCTTTACCATTAACATTTCTCGCGGCCCTTCCCACCGTTTGGGTCAGTGACCGATGGCTCCTTAAAAAGCCTTCTTTGTCTGCATCCAATATGGCGACCAAGGAGACCTCTGGTAAGTCAAGCCCCTCTCTTAAAAGATTTACTCCTATCAGCACATCAAATAATCCTTTACGCAAGTCTTGCATAATCTCAACCCTTTCCAAGGTATCTACATCACTGTGGATATAGCGGCATCGAATGTTTAGGCGAGCAAAATATTTTGTCAACTCCTCTGCCATTCTTTTGGTTAAAGTTGTGACCAATGTTCGTTCGTCTTTTTCGACTCTCACTTGAATTTCCTCAATCAAATCGTCAATTTGATTTAAACTGGGGCGTATTTCTATATCGGGATCAAGGAGGCCTGTGGGCCGAATGATCTGTTCTACAAAAACCCCCTCGGTTTGTTTGAGTTCATAGTCTGCAGGTGTAGCACTGACATACAAGACCTGATTCTGTAGAGCTTCAAATTCTTCGAACTTTAGCGGACGGTTATCCATGGCAGCCGGTAAGCGAAATCCATAATTGACGAGATTTTCCTTTCGACTGCGGTCTCCTCCATACATGGCATGGACTTGTGATATGGTAACATGACTTTCATCGACTACCATCAAATAATCATCAGGGAAATAGTCCAATAGGCAAAAGGGCCGAGTACCAGCCTCTCTGCCATCCAAGTAACGAGAATAATTTTCAATACCGGAACAATACCCCAATTCTCTGATCATCTCCAAGTCAAATTCTGTGCGCTCCTGTAATCTTTTGGCTTCCAATAAACTACCATTAGCATTAAAATAATCTACTTGTTTGACCAAATCATCTTGGATTAGAGAGATCGCATTTTGAAGAATGTCTGGGGAGGTTACAAACATGTTTGCAGGGAAAAGTGTAACTCGATCAAATTTTTCTAGAATTCTGTTTTCAATGGGATCATAAGATTCTATTTCCTCAATTTCATCTCCGAAAAAATGGATTTTAAAAGCCACATCAGCATAGCCAGGAAAAATATCGATGATGTCTCCATTGACCCTAAAATTCCCGCGATTAAACTCCCCTGTGGTTCTTGAGTAGAGACTCTGAACCAATTTCTGCAGGAGTTGGGTTCTAGAAATGATTTCTCCCTTTTCTGCAGCAATGACATTTTTTTGAAATTCTACAGGATTTCCAATACCATACAAACAAGATACAGAAGCAACAACCAGTACATCTCTTCTTCCAGAAAGAAGGGAAGAGGTAGTGCTTAAGCGTAACTTTTCAATCTCTTCATTGATGGAGAGATCCTTTTCAATATATACACCACTGGTGGGGATGTAGGCCTCAGGTTGATAATAATCGTAGTAGGAGACAAAATATTCCACAGCATTGTCTGGGAAAAACTGTTTGAATTCAGAATAGAGTTGTGCTGCCAAAGTTTTGTTATGAGCCAAAACCAATGTAGGGCATTGTAATTCCTGAACGACATTGGCAACCGTAAAAGTCTTACCAGAACCAGTGACCCCCTGAAGGGTGATGTATTTATCACCTTCGGAAAGACCAGAAGTGACCTGACGTATTGCCTCGGGTTGGTCTCCGGTAGGTGAAAAACTCGATACTAGTTTGAATTGCATTTTGCAAAATTAAAGTTTAAATCATCATCCTACAATATAACACTCATGTTTTACCTTATTGTGGTATTATAGAAATCTAATCGGTAAAAAGAGGTATTTTTGATAAAAATTGTACAGTGGAGGATAAACTAATTTCCAAAAAAAAACCTTTTTTCCCTATTTCTAATGAGTTGATGCATTTTTTAAAGAAATACGACCGTTGGATGGAATCCACCATTTGTTATGAAGATCTATTGCGTTTTTCTGGTTCTGTTATTGTTTATGATAAAAACGATCAGGATTCCCTTTGGGTGAGGGTATATTATTCAGATTCGGATCGCGCAGAGATTGATTTCCACCTTAAGATGATCTATACGCTGCTTCATTCTGATGGAAATGCTTCTTCTTTACCCGATTTGAATATAGATGCCATTGATTATTGTACTTTCGGGAACTCAAAGCCTTTTAGGATCAAAATCCGAAACATATTAAACGATAATTTCACCTATTTCTATGTCAAGAAAACCGATGCCTCTCGGGTTTATGGATTGGAGTTTGAACACATTCTTTCCCCGCACAACCTCAATTATATGGTCAACCACGATACGTTAATTGAGGAACACATTGCTGGGATTCCTGGAGACGTTTTCATAAAGGAATATTTACCCAATTGTAATGCTGCAGAAAAAGCCCAAATAGCAAAAGAATACGTCAAATTCAATGAACGATGTATGGTAAGACTTTTGGGAGACATGCGGGCCTACAATTATGTTGTGATTCCAATTCACGATTTCGATCATGTGATCTATAGGATCAGGGCGATTGATTTTGACCAACAGTGCTTTGAGGGAAAATTTTCGGTTTATCGTCCTCAATTTTTCAAAGAGAATTATCCTTTGATGAGTGTAGTTAAGGAAAAGCTTAACCACGAGTCCATTATACAATATAAAATTGAGGAGCGGTCCATTGTCTCTCGCCGTCTTATTAACTCAGGGAATCGAATCGATTTTTTGGTGAATATCATGAAAAATGACCGATTGTCTATTCCTGAAAATCTGGAAAAACTAAAAAACGAAATCTATGTTTTTACCAAGGATGAGGCCTTTACAAAAAGTAAGTCCATGGGTGAATTGATGCAAGCGGCTTTTGATTATATGCGCAAGAATTATCAAAATGTCAGTTTGGGAGATTTACTTTAATAGATGTCATCTCCATAATAATCGTCCTCCTCATCAACATTCTCTGAAAATTCATCATCAAACCCTTCCTTTGCAATAAAATCTTTTTTGGGGGGAGTTTCTGGAACTTCACCGTGAGAAAAAAAAAGACTGGGGTAACCTTTAAGATTGCCTTTTTCAGCTGTCTCCATTAATTCTAAAAAAAACGTCCAAAGATTAAGGAAGTCATAAACATAGATAAGTCGATTTTCATTTTCAGAAAATATTTTATTTAGCGGTTTTTCATTTAGTGGTTCTTCACCTACCCCCATATCGACCAGAGGAAGTTCTTCACCTTGGGCCCAATCTTTATCGGAGCGGTAAAAGGAAGCCATTTCATTTCCTGCGAAACCAAAAGATTGAGATACTGCATCGTGCAGCTCTTCTAAGGTAGCATTAGCTTCAATTTCAAAATCTCTGATTACATCTGTTTCTGTATCCAAAATTGCACGCATTCTATAGATCATAGGATTTTTTATTTATCATTAATTGTAATATGAAAAAAGATTGTGCCCCGAAAATTAGAGCGGCTATTATTAAATGTAAAGGTTGAGAACTGAAAGGAAAATCGAAATAATACATCAAAATACCTGTGAATATTTCTAATCCAATCAATCCCAATATTTGATTGAACACCCTAACATTACGTCTCATTTTTCTCAGTTTCGAGAATATGATTATATGCACACCTAATACTAGTAAAGATAGACTTCTGTGTACATAAAACTTGACGGGAGGGGGTTCGAGCCATTGTCCAGCAGGTTGATGCATTTGCAAATCTACGAATTGACGTACTTGAGTTCCCAGTCCGATTTGAAATAAGGTCAGTCCAACAGCAAAGCAAGCCCAAATCTTTAAAAAAGAATTTCCAGAAATAGAAAACACCTTTTTTCCAGTGGAATATATAAGAAAAATTAATCCCAAAACGATCAATAAGGCCATAGCCATGTGGATGCTAATGCGAAAGGGAGTCAAATTGGAATCCACCACCATTTTACCCAACCATGCTTGGAATCCCATACCTAATAGAATTAGGGTTGAAATCATGGGATATGTAATGTTTTTTCTCCAACTCCAAAAAGATAAAACAGTCATGACCAAAACAGCTAATCCCGCCAATGCACCCAATAACCTGTTCAGATATTCAATCCAGGTATGGTAGGCATTAAATAGTGCATAATCGTGTTGGGTATATTCATCCCAGTTGTTTACTTCATAAGTGGTGGTGGATACAAAATCCTCTCTGGCGACTCTGAGTTCTTCTTCCAATATGATGACTTGCCCTTTTCTATATATATGATCTGGTTTCCAGTCTAATTGTACCCGTTCTGTTGGGGGAATCCAATAACCAAAACACTTAGGCCAATCAGGGCATCCCATACCACTTCCTGTCATTCTTACAATAGCCCCCGCAGTAATGACCAAATAAACTATGATCAAACTTATTTTTACAGATTTTCTAAAACTATTTTCCATGTGACTCCAATCCTATTTCACTCCCTTTTTTTTTCATTAAATCAAATGCTGCGTTATATTCATTGGGTATTTCACCTTCCAAGATAGCTTCTTTAATAGCTTCTTTAATTAAGCCAATTTCCTTGCAAGGCCTCAAGTTAAAATGATCCATAATCATCTCTCCACTAACTGGTGGTTGAAAATTTCTAATGCGGTCTCTTTCCTCAACTTCCTCTATTTTTTGTCTAACCACTTTAAAATTATTGTGATATCGTTTGAATCGAGCTGGATTTTTAGTGGTTATATCGGCTTCACAAAGGGTGATTAAATCATCCAATACCGCTCCAGCATCAAAGACCAATCGCCTCACTGCTGCATCGGTTACGATGTCCTCTGAAATGACAATGGGTCGGGAACTCATCAATACCAGTTTTTGAACGTATTTCATTTTTTCGTTCATTGGCATTTTGAGGCGCTTAAAAAGTTTATAAACCATTTTAGCTCCAACGAATTCATGACCGTGAAAGCTCCACCCAATTTTTTGGCTGAAATTTTTTGTAGGTGCCTTCCCAATATCATGTAATAGTGCCGCCCAGCGCAACCATAAATGATCTGTATGTTCGCAAATATTATCAACAACCTCAAGGGTGTGATAAAAGTTGTCTTTATGCCTCTGCCCATCGATTTCTTCTATCCCTTTCAGTTGAATCAGTTCTGGAAGTATGCACTCCAATAAGCTGTTTTGTTTTAAAAGGATAAACCCGATGGAGGGCTTTTGGGTCATAATTATTTTATGGAGCTCCTCGATAACTCGTTCTTTAGAGATGATTTCAATGCGTCGGCTGTTTTCTTGAATGGCCTTCAAAGATTGATTTTCAATCTCAAAATTCAGTTGATTGGCAAACCTAATGGCACGAAGCATTCTCAATGGGTCATCCGAATAGGTCATGCCTGGTTCCAATGGGGTTCTGATAATACCGTTTTCAAGGTCCTCCAAGCCGTTAAATGGATCGATGAGGGTTCCTCTATCATTTGAATTCAGGCTTACAGCCAAAGCATTGATGGTAAAATCCCTCCGCTTTTGATCGTCTTCTAATTTACCTTTAGTAACCAGTGGATTGCGACTCTCTTGGGAATAAGATTCCTTTCTAGCCCCAACAAATTCTAGTTTAATGTCCCGCCATTTTACCATAGCAGTCCCGTAGGATTTAAAAACTTGAACGGCTTGTGCCCCCTTTAGTTCTTTTTGAACTGCTTTGGCCAGTTCAATACCTGAACCTACTGCCACAATATCAATATCCTTCGCTTTTCCCCTTCCGAGAAGATGATCTCTTACAAAACCCCCCACCAAGTAACTCTCAATTTCCAAGGAATCTACACAGGAAATCAAGACTTGAAAAAGCTCTTTTTGGAGAACGGAATGGAAGTCTTTATTTAACATTATTAGACCCTCAAAAGGGATATTTCTCCACTAGGATTAATTTTTATAATTCTAGAGGGATTAAGATTGAATTTATCCTGATCTAGTTCCACGATATGATCTACACCCATTAAAATTTCATTGTCAATATCTGAAAATATCTTAGGGTGGGGGCTGCCACTAATATTCGCTGAGGAAGATATTAAAGGTTTTCCAAATGTACTGATCAGCGGGGTGCAAAAATGATGATTTACGATTCGGATTGCTATCGTACCTTCCTGTGCCACAGCATTTTTAGCTATACCCACTGGATTGTTGTAAATCATAGTTGTAGGTCTTTGGTCATTGATGTAATCATTGGTATTTTTAGGAAAATCGGCGATGTATTTTTTAAGCATTTCAATATCAGACACCATGCAAACCATTGCCCTGTTGTCGGGTCTTTTTTTTAATTCATAAACTTTACTTACAGCATTAGGATTTGTAGCATCACAAAGAATACCCCATATAGTATCGGTAGGGGCAAGGA
>CACLQG010000027.1 GCA_902609035.1 uncultured Bacteroidota bacterium | reverse complement strand
GGAGAAAAGTAGCCTACGGAAAATGAAAAATAGCTGGATGTATTGAGGTTGGTCTCACCTACCAATGCCTTGGGAAGGTTGATTTTGTAGGACAACTGAAAATCCCAAGTTCCAATATCCACCAGTATGGGGATACTGATTTGGGAATTAATCAAATCGAAAACATCTCTTTCTACGATTTGAGCGTTAAAAAAACCCGAGGCAATTTGCTCGCTTATGGTTTGCTCACTCATCAAAAGACTCAGCTGGGGATTGAACGATATTTCCCATTGGTCATTTTCCAAAAGGGGAATTTCGTAGCTGGCACTAGAATCTGTATAAAAAGTGGCAGACCCTCCAAAAAGGTAGGCAGCAGATAGACGTAATCTAATCTTGTTTTTATGATAAGCCAGTGCAGCTGAAAGTCGATTCTGATTGAGCTCATCGGAGTCAGCTGAAAAAAAGATACGGCTATAAATTCCAGATAAACTTAATCGATCTGAGCGATCAAGAATAAGAGAATAGCCACTGCTAATGGATACAAAATCCCATTTGGGGTCAAGCTCAGAAAAATAGGCAGATCCCAAACTAACAAAGAAGTTTTGACCCTTCATATAACTGATACTCGGTGTAAAACCAAACTGGTTGATATCAAAGTCTCTTCCCGCAAAAAAAACACTTTCGTCAAACGAAAGATTAGTGTATAAGTATTGGTATTGTGATAAAGCCACAAAAGAAGTATCGGTCTGAAATAATTCATCCAATACACTATCTATAATAGCGTCTTCCTCTGCCGTCTGTGGGTGAGCATATAATTGGGCTAAAAAAAAGCCAAGGAAAAGGATTTTTTTCATTGACTAAATATAGTAAAAGGACAAAACTGTTTGTTAAATAGAGTTTTTAATACCTATTGTTTGGATTTCATTTTCTTGGTTCGCTCTCTGAGGTTTTGTTTCTTTTGCTTTAGATTATCTCTACGTCCATCAAATCCAGATTGGTAGTCTTTCATTTTTTCTCTACGGTTTTTGATATTTTGCTTTCGCTGTTTCAGTGTTATTTTTTGTTCATCTGTGAGAGATTTTGCGAAGTCATCTTTGAGTTTCCTCAATGATTCTCGATTCCCTTTTAGTGCTTCTCTTTGCGATGCTGTTAGTGTTTTCATTAAGGTCTGTTGCCTTTCTTTCATGGAAAGGGAGTTGTCCTTGAGTAAATTTTTCTGATCCTCAGAAAGAGAATTTCGAAAAACATCTCTATTCTGCTTGACCAATTTTCTTTGAGACTCAATCATTTCCAATTGCTTTGAAGTATAAATTTCAGTAGGGGGAACATCTTGAGCCAGAAGCATTGACAACCCCAAATTGGAGAGCATAAAAAGGAAAAATAAAACTTTAATTTTTTTCATTTTTTTAGTTAACCGAACTCAAAACATATTCTTCTTCAAACCACTCATCAAATTCGTTGTCCTCAATAAATAACGACTCAATCATGGTCTGATCGGCCAATAAATCTTGTTGGGAAATATCGTTGATTTCTGATATCTTAGCTACTTCTTGAATGGGATTTTTGGATCCCAAATAAAAAGTAGCCGCAAGTAATATTGTAATAGAGGCCGCAACACCATACTGCCAATACAATCGAAAAACTGGAGTCTCTTTGGGAGAAGTTTGAGTCTCTTCTTTAACCAAAGAATCAAACTTTTCATTCCAAATACTGTCCTTGTCTTTGTCAAGTGGGATTTCTACCTTAGATAGAAAATCGTCGATCTCCCGATTCGAAAATTCTTCTTGCTTACTCATCTTTGATTGAGGTTTTGTTTTAATGTATTTAAAGCTTGACTGATTCGCTTTTCAATTGCTTTTTGAGACAAATTTAAGGATTCTGCAATTTCTTTATAGGTAAGTCCTTGCATCTTATTCATTAGCAATACTACTCTTTGTTTTTCAGGCAGTTGATTCAAGACGTTTTCAAACTTTTTTTTTCTTTCAGAGAGATCCTCACCATTGTCCGTTTCATAAGTCAATCTGAGGTCCAAGCTGTTGGTGTATTCTTTTTCAACTTTTTCTCTTCTTATGTGACTGATAAAATCATCGGTGGCAATCTTAAATAGTAGGCTTTTTATATTGCCAGAGGCAATATCAATTTTTTTAATCCATACTTTCATGAACACATTTTGAGCAATATCTCCGGACAATTCCTGATCCCCTGATCTATATATAAGATATCGTCTGATGTCGTCAAAGTGCAAATCATAAATCATTTTAAAATCTTTAGCCGTCAACTTTTAACTCCTTAAATCCAATTCCTAAGATAACTTTATCAGAGGAATTGGATTGGAAATATAAAAGATTATTTTAAACAAAACTTATTTCTTTTTCACTTTTAGTATGTTCATGAATCGATCTCCTCTTTGAAGGTCTCTTAAATCAACCGTTTCTACTTCACCATCTTTGGTCACCTCGACAAGAGTATCGCAAGTTCCATCTCCAAAATCAGTAGTTATTACTTGTTCCCCATCAGTGGTTACTTTGATGCCTTCTACTGGAACTTTCCCTCTGCGTCTTTGCCCTTCCGGAATACAATCGTAAACAAATTTAATTGGAGTTGTAATTTCCATAGTAAAGCTTACGCCCTCTGTGCTAACTCCGGATTTTGTTCCACTTAAAGTACTATAAATTTTTTCATCATTTTCCATATAAGTATATCGGGTCATATCAGAACTTTTGGTTTTGAAAGTACCATCTTCATAAATCATTTTTCCATCTGTATGGGTTGATCGCATGGTCTTGCTGCCATTCTCTTCTATAGAAATAATCTCTGTTCTTTTTGTTCCTTCAATTTTTACGCCATTGATATAAAAATCATCATAAGTGACTTCTCTGAAGCTACCTACCTCTCCTCTTGATTCAGAGTAATTAATAATCATGGTTCCACTTCGAGTCTGACCACGTTTTCCCTCACAATCTTCTGTAAAGGTAATGGTCTTAATAAAATTCTCTTCATCATCAACAATGGTTGCGCAGTCTCCATATTTATTACCTTTGAACCTTTTTGGCCCGCGTAAGGCATTGGAATCTGTATCAGAATCTACACTCCTTGCACTTAGAGCATTTGAAGTCAGGTTCATACTTTCAGACACCATTTCATCCATATCTTCCTCAAAAGCGATGGAATTGATAGTTTCTAAAACTGTAGTTGTACTTAAATTTTCTGAGAATCCGCTGACTCCTTCATCAGAACAGGAAGTGATCAAGCCAAAGCTTAATGCTATTAGTTTTAATTTTTTCATTTTCATAACAATTTTTTTTTGATTACACCCATAACCCGATTTAGGAATTACATACCCTACTTTTTTTTAAAGAAAATTGATCAAAAGTTTCAAAACTATTTTATTCATCGGTTCTTGAACCAAAAGAAAAGTTTTGTTAACCTTATATTTACTAATAATTAACAATTATGGATTTTCGCCTTAAAGAATTCATTGCACTTTTTTATCGTATTTTTTTAGTTTTCCTGTGCTATTCATTTTGCAGGGTAGCATTTGTTTTTTTCAATAATGATTTGGTTCAGGTAAAATCAATTTCCCATCTAGCAGAATTATGCTATTATGGACTGCGTTTTGACAACGTTGCTGTAGTTTATTCCAATATGATTTTTATTCTAATGTCAATAATTCCATGGGTAAAAACAACCTCCTTGACTTATCAAAAAATTATTTTCTGGGTTTATTTGCTTTCTAATTCTTTTTTTCTTTCTCTAAACTTTATTGACTTTGCCTATTACCGATTCAATCAAAATAGATTGATGAATAATTTTTTAGAGGTAATATTGTCGGAAACCAACAAAACGATTTTACTATTTCATTTTACGTGGGTGTATATTCACCTTATCATACTTTTTATTGCCATGATATATTTACTAGCAATGGGATATAAAAAGGTGAAAGTATACCCTATTACAATTCAAAATTATTGGCGTTACAGTCTTAGCTCTGTTATTCTATTTTTTGGAACAATTGCACTTTTTGTTTTAGGAGCACGAGGGGGTGATTTCAAAAAAAGTACCCGTCCCATCACTTTGATCGATGCCATGGATCATGTAAAAACCCCTAAACAAGCTGACGTGGTGCTTAGCAGTACTTTTACATTTCTTAAAACTCTTGGAAAGAATGGTTATAAAAAACCCAAAAACAACTTTACTGATCAACAAATTCAACACGAGCTGAAGACCATTAAACAATATCATCCCTCAGGAAGATTTGAGAAGAAACCCAATGTATTCATCTTTATTTTGGAGAGTATGGGGAGGGAGTACTGGGGAGCTTTAAACGAAAAATACAATATCCCTAATTATGAAGGGTACACTCCATTTCTTGACTCATTGGCCCAGCATAGCTTAATTTTCCCAAATGGATTTGCCACGAGCCGAAAGTCAATTCACGGCATGCCCTCTATTTTGGCTGGAATTCCATCTTTTGAAACTTCATACGCATCATCTCTTTACTCAAGACAAGAAGTGGCTTCAGTTGTTTCGATCGCTAAGGAATTGGGTTATCACACTTCCTTTTTTCACGGAGCTGCAAATGGATCAATGGGTTTTTTAGGTTTTGCAAATACTTTGGGGTTTGATCGTTATTATGGAAGAGCTGAATTCAATTATGATGAAGAATTTGATGGTTCGTGGGGTATTTGGGATGAACCTTTTTTACAGTACACAAAATCAGTCTTGGACAAGCAAAAAACACCTTTTCTGAGTTCTGTCTTTACGATTACTTCCCATGAGCCTTATGTGATTCCCAGAGCATATGATGGAAAATTTGATAAAGGCCATATCCCAATGCATCAGTGTGTGGGATACACAGATAATGCCTTGCGACAATTTTTTAAGGAAAGTAAAAGTGCTTCATGGTTTGAGGATACCATTTTTATTTTTACAGCCGACCATGGTAACCAAACTCATTTTCCTTTTTATGAACAAACAGTCAATAGATTTGCAAATCCATTGATGATCTTCAAACCCAATAGCACTCTAAATGGTGTTGACATGAGGCTGGCGAGTCATATGGATATATTCCCAACGGTTGCCGATCTTATTGACTATACAAAACCTTTTAAAAGTTGGGGAAGAAGTTTAGTTTCCGACCAAGAATATCACCCATTTGTAATTAATTATTTTAGTGGAGGAAGCTATTTTTTCATGGATGAAAATTTAATTTGTGTATACAACGGAAACAAAGCGATAGGCTTTTATAGTGTAGATGATAAAAACATGGAAAAAAATCTCATCAAAAATAAAACACAGGAGATGATAGAATTAGAAAAGAAATGCAAAATGTTTTTAGAGGACTATTTTGAATCCTTAATGGCTGGACCCAAAATTACTTCAAGTTCTATTAAATGAGAATTTATTTTATTGCAAAGCCACTAAGTGTTTTTACATTTAAAAAATTGTGCAAATCAATTGAAAAAACTTTTAACAAGAAAAAGTATTCACTTCACGTTTTGAAGACGCTCAATAAAGGCCATGCTATTAGTCTTGCCCAAAAAGCCATTTCAGAAAAGGCCGATCTAATCGTTGCTTGTGGAGGGGATGGTACGATTAATGAAGTTGCTCAAGTATTAGTTGAAACAAAAATTCCTTTGGCCATAATACCCCTGGGATCTGGAAACGGGATTGCAAGACATTTTAAAATTCCATTTGGAATCACAAAAGCACTCCAAATCATCAAAAAAAATAACCTTGCCAAAATGGATGTCGGTGTAGTCAATGGATCTTATTTTTTTGGAAATATGGGCTGCGCTTTAGAGTCACTTTTTATTAGGAGGTACCAAAAAAATAAATGGCATGGAATTTTTGCTTATGTGATTGCCTTTTTTGAAGCTTTGATAGTTTTTAAATATAATAGAGTTCAAATTAAATATGATAAGGTGAAACAAGAAATCAGTCCATTTGTAATGCTCATTTCCAATACCAATCAACAGGGATATGATTTCTCACTTACCCCCAAAGCACTTAGTGACGATGGGTTAATAGATTTATTTTATATGGAAAAATCGAATATTTTAAATATGATCAAATTTTTAATTAATGTTTTGATGGGAAAGGAGTTAGATTTACAGGGATGTCGTATAATTCGATTAGCAGCATTAAAAATTAGTCTTTTATCTCAAGGTGATTTTTGTGTACAAATCGATGGTGAATATTTGCAAGTAGTATCAAAAAATTTAGATATCAAAATCCTTCCCAAAAAACTTAGTGTAATTGTTCCCTGAGATTATTTGTGATTTGTTTGACTAAATCTTTACACCAGATTTGAAAACCAGATTAGAGTCATTACTAATGTGTTTGAATTTGAAAATGTAAATATTATTAAATAAAAAAAGCTCTCCAAACTACTGGAAAGCTTCTCATTAGTTGCTAATCTATTGGTTTCCCAATTTTAACAACACACAACTTCTTGGTATAATATGGATCTAAGGCATTGTTTCCAAATTTTAAAGTGTAAAGTTAAGTAAATTTAATTTTAACTACTGTTTTAAAGTTTTTTATTTGATAAATTTAAGGTGATGAAACAGAAAATTGTAATTGCAGGAGCAACAGGTTTTATAGGGAGATGGATCATTGAGGAATTTCAAAATGAATATAAAATCATTGCATTAAGCAGAAAAAAAGTCAAGACTAATTCAAACGACAACATTCTCTGGCGTGCTGTGGATTTGTATTCCATGTCCAGTACAGAGAAGGCTTTGGAGGATGCGGATATTGCGGTCTATTTAGTACATTCTATGCAACCCTCTACCCGACTTAATCAAGGGAAATTTGAAGATACGGACTTGCTACTTGCAGACAACTTTTCTAGAGCTGCCCAAAAAAATAAGCTCAAACAAATCGTCTATATTGGGGGTATACTGCCCAAGGACAAACATGAAATTTCTAATCATCTTTTGTCTCGGTACGAAGTCGAGAAGACCTTGGGGGCAAGAGAAACTCCTTTGACAGCAATTAGAGCTGGAATCATTATTGGACCCGGTGGCTCTTCTTTCAAGATTGTTACCAACTTGGTTAAAAACCTACCTGTAATGGGTTGCCCCCTATGGACCAAATCCAAAAATCAACCCATCGATCTTTTTGATATACTTTCTCTTTTGAAACAGTGTATAGGAAATCCCAAATCATATAATAAAAATATTGAGATTGGAGGAAAGGAGGTCATGACTTATATGGAGCTCCTTCAAAAAACTTCAAAAATCATGCAAAAAAAAAGGTTCATTTTTTCCATGCCTTTTTTTTCCGTGGGACTTTCCAAATGGTGGGTCAGCATTTTTGGAGGCTCAGATATAAATTTTGTTTCTCCACTGGTAGAGAGCCTAAAGCATAAGATGATTCCGAATGATGAACATTCTGGTTTGTATAAAATTAATTTTACCTCTATTGACACAAGTATCAAAAGAGCACTGAGACAAAAACCCCCTAACCTTCCGAGTTTTCATAAACTCAATACTGAAAAAAATACGGTAAGAAGTGTACAGAGAATCTACAATCCTAGTAATCATTCTGCCCAGTGGGTTGCGAAATATTATCCAGTATGGCTAAGCAAGAGGTTTGCAGGAGTGATCAATCCCAGTTTTGATGGAAGTTTTTTGAGGTTTTACCTTATGGGATTGATGTTGTTGGAATTACAATTAATTGAAAATAGAAGTACGCTCAATCGACAACTTTTCTATATCACGGGTGGTATTTTGACCAAAAGAAGTGATTTAGGGTGGTTGGAATTCCGATCGATTTTAGAAGGTGAATATGTAATAACAGCCATCCATGAATATGTTCCTAAATTACCTTGGTCTATCTATAAATTGACTCAAGCCAAATTACACCTTTACGTTATGAAAAAGTTTGAGAAGGCACTAAAATCGATTTAAGGGGCTTGATAATCCATTAAGAAAACTTCTTCAATAAATTTTACAAACTAATTCTGACACTACCCCCCTAAATTGTTGAAAATAATGGGCTTACAATTTTAAAATTAATTCGTTCTTGTTTAATTTGAAAATAACATTAAGAGGAATTAAAAATGATTAAATAAAAATCAGCTTTTTCATAACCCTACTGTTGCAATTCATTTACCCAAACTTTCATTTTACCGACACCTCTGTTTGACCAAGTAAAATAAGGAATCGCTTTATAATCATTAACTGAAATTGAATAGATTCCATTTAAAAGGTCTGTTTCTTCTCGAATCTTAAATGGACCCATTGCATTAATTGCGATACTATCAATTGTTTTGATATTATCTATTTCCTCAAACGCATATACGATTGGACCCTTTTCAATTGAAACTTTTCCTAAGTCACTTTCCACAAGGGGATTTGCTCGGACTGTCCGAACCTTCATCGAAAACTTTATATCAACTCTATCCTTTGATTTCCAACGTCTATCCAACACAATATAATTTTCCTCTATAACTGGATTAATGATCTCACCATTAATTTTAACTGTCATCGGCAAATCTGCTTTATTTGCAAACTGATATAGGTTTCCATTCATAACTTCATTACGAGCCCAATATGGTATTCTTAGTTTCATTACAAAATTTGCTTCATCTGATAAAAAAACTTTGAAATGTACATTTCCATCCCAAGGCATATTGGATTTTTGACTAAGTTTAATTTTGTGATTATTGATTTTAACTTCAGTCTCATTGCTAACATACATATTTACAAATAAATCATTCTCATTACGTGAGTATAACAATTGTGGTATAGAAGGTAAAAATCTTATTAAATTGGTTGGGCAACAAGAGCAATCAAACCAACCTTTTCGAGTACAAGCACCCTTATTAAACTTGTATTTACCATCTGATTCCAGCGCATTCGGGTAAAAGAAGTTTGTACCATCTAAAGACAATCCTGAAATTAAACCATTGTATAGTGTTCTCTCAATGACATCAAAATAGTTTGTATTCCCTGTTAGATTAAAAAGTCGATGATTCCAATAAACCGAACCTATAGCGGCGCAAGTTTCGTTATAGGCTGTAAGATTTGGTAGTTCATAATTCTTTCCAAAGGATTCTTCCTCATGTCTTGCTCCTATACCCCCGGTAATATAAATTTTTTTGTTAATCATATTATTCCATAATGCATTTACGGCGTTAAGATATAATGAGTCTTTTTTCAATGCGGCTATGTCAGTCATTGCTGCATACATGTAAACCGCTCTAACGGCATGACCTACAACTTCCTTTTGTTCAACAACTGGGAGGTGATCTTGCGAATAATAAGGACCTCCATATAGTTTGTGATTTCTAGGTTCACCCCTATGGTCAAGGAAGTATTTAGCAAGGTCGAGATATTCCTCTTTGCCAGTAATTCGGTAAAGTTTTATAAGTCCTGTTTCTATAATCTGATGACCTGGGACATCTTTTATTTGATCAATCCCATTACCAAAGGTATGTACCATCAAATCAGCATTTAAAAGTGCAATATCGAGGAATTTCGTTTTACCAGTAGCCTTGAAATGCTGAGAAGCAGCTTCATATAAATGGCCTGCATTGTATAGCTCATGACTCATATGAAGGTATTCCCAACGTTTTCCTTCAGAAACTATTACCCATTCTGCTGGTGGTTCAGAAGGATTAATTGTTCTCCAAGTTGTCAAATATCCGTCATCCTCTTGACCAATTTTAATAATATCTATTAATTCATCAATCAAACGCTCTAATTTCTCATTAGGAGAACTTATTAAAGAGTTGGAGGCACCCTCGATAATTTTATACAGATCTGAATCGTCAAAAGGCATGAATCCCTTCACTTTAGACTTCATTTTACCACCAGCAATTAAGAAATTATCCATACGTCCTTCTTCCTCACATTTCTCAATAGCGTACTGAATAGTTTTTTCTTGTACTTTTTGAATTATTGGTAACCAAAATTGGTCTTTTAAACGGATATTTCTTATGTTAATTGATTGAATAGGATAATCCTGATTAGGTTTAGTCGTTTTTTTATCTAATTCATTACAATTTGTAAATAAGTTAGTACAAAATACAGTCAGAATTAATCTTAACATTGTGTTCATAATCATTTATATTTAATTATTAGACAACAATATATAGATCTTAAACTTTATTTCAGAAAAGTCTACACTTTTTTGGGTTTAGTCTGGGTTATTACAGAGGTAATTATAAATTGAAAAAAAGAAAATATTAGATAAATATTTTTTTAGAGTATGCTGCAATTAACTGCCTGATGAAGCTCTAAAATAGAGCCAACTTTTATCTAAACCATACACAATACCTTAAACTAAAAAACAAATCCCTATTATTAATAGGGGTTAAGAGAGATAAATGCGGTCTGGACGGGACTCGAACCCGCGACCCCATGCGTGACAGGCATGTATTCTAACCAACTGAACTACCAGACCTTAATAATTAAGAATGTAAATATACATTGCATTTTGATTTTGCCAAATAAAAGCCTCTAAAAGTAATTTTTAGATTTAAGGGTAGGAATTATATCCAATAAAAATAGCTTTTAATAGGTGTGAATTTCAACCCTTACTCTTTGGCCGAAGTATATATAAATTTACAATCGCAGCAATACCCAATACTATCATCAAAAATAGATCAGTTCTGATTGAAGTAATCTGTTTTGGAAACCATCCTAAATTGGATAATATAAAAATAAAAAGTGCCAGGGCAGATAAGACGATAATCGACACCCCTTGTGGTCGTTTAGAGAAAATCCCCAACATTATCATAGGACCCATTAGAGCTGTTCCAGAAAAGCTCAATCGGGCCAACAGCACCAATTCATCAGAACTCAATAATGAAAAAACCAATGCCGATAATGCAAACAGCAAAATCACAAATTTAATGGGGAGTAGATTATCATCTTCTTTCAAACCCAAAAGACCTTTGATCTCATTTCCCATGGCAAATAGTTGGGAGTCGGATGTAGACATCGCGGCGGCAAACAAGCCAATTATAATAAAGGCTGCAATTAATTCGTTTTGCTCTTGCAGAAGAACCCCGCC
The DNA here is from genome assembly GCA_902609035.1 of uncultured Bacteroidota bacterium. The sequence continues at coordinate 3,190 of CACLQG010000027.1, read as the reverse complement.
GAGGAATTCGGAAGTACTAGCATCGGCATAATAAATAGCACCGTACATCCCGATGATAATGGTCGGAAGGATCACCAACATGGCAAAAAAACCAACAGAGGTCGCCATTTTTTTTAATGCATTATAATTTTTCATTATCACCAAACGGGTTGACAACTGTGGTTGGGTAACCGGTATCATTAAAATGGCCAATGCTGAGGCAATTAAAAATTGTGGACTGAGTAATCCTTTTGGCCCTGGGGTTGATAATAAATCTTGGTTCACTGTAGCTACTTTCTCAAAAAGTAGACCCCACCCACCTAATTCATTCAAACAGTTAAATGCCACAATCCACACCACAATAAGTAGTAAAGTCCCCTGTAAAGCATCGGCATAAATGACGGCTTTAAGCCCTCCCAACTCTGAATAAATCAACATGATTAAAACAATGCCAATAGACCATCCCCACAAAGGAATAAAATCTGGAAAAGCAGACACTAAAAAAATGGCTACACCTCTTATTTGAATTGCAATATAGGGAATCAGAAATAAAAAAACAGCGGTGAAATATAGGTAACCAGCGATTTTATTTTTATAGCATTTCTGTAACAATGCAGACATCCCTTGATAGGTTGATTGACCCACCCTCTTTCTTAAGTAAAAGCCAAACCAGAGAATTAAAAAAACCATGATGGTATCTGAAAAAGTAAGAAAAATCCATGCACCAACCCCGTTAGATCTTGAAAAATCAGGCATCCCCAGTAACGTAAATGTACTGAATAGGGTTGCTGCAAAAGTCATCAATCCAATAAGCACTCCTATCTTAGTCCCACCTAACATAAAATCTGAAGAAGTTTTTATTTGTTTTTTTGTCCTCCACGAGAAGAAGATTAAAATGCCTATATAAACAGCCCCAATAATTAAAAGGTAGGTCAACATATTATTCTTCATTTAATTCATCTGATTTAAGTCGAGAAAAAACATAACCACCTAATGCGGTTAATAACACAATCAGTAGGCTTATTAAAATACCAAACCATAGGGTAAAAGGCATACCCAAAAAATAGGGAGTATTCATATTTTTATCCAAAACCCAAGGAGAAAATTGAACAGTAGAGCAGATAAAAACTGAAATAACGATAATTCTCCAAGCAAGTTTGTAATTCATAATTAAAGGGTTCTAATGGTCATCCCTCCATCAATATTAATGGTTTGACCGGTTGCGTAAGGGATCATTCCCTCAGCTAAAGCCACGACTGTTTTCCCAATATCCTCAGGATATCCCCATCGCTTTTGCAAGGTGAGTCCCTCAGCAATCAATTTATCGTATTTTTCTATTACTCCAGCAGTCATATCTGTTTTGATCAGGCCAGGTTGAATTTCATATACGGGGATATTGTATTCACCTAATCGGGCGGCCCATAGTTTTGTTGTCATATTCATTCCTGCTTTGGAAATACAATAATCCCCTCTATTAACAGAAGCCACAGAGGCTGAAACAGAAGAAACATTAATGATGGAAAAATCATCTTCAAGACTTTTTTTCTTTTGGTCGATCATCCAATTGGCTACAAGCTGGGTTAAAAAATAAGGGCCTTTCAAGTTAATTCCTATAAGCCAATCAAAGCTTTCTTCATCAGCTTCGAGAATATCTTTCCGATCTTTTGGCGCTACTCCTGCATTGTTGACAAGGAGGTTCAGCTGGTTCCATTTGGACTGTATATTGGAGATCATCTTTTGTCGGTCATCTCCATTGCCAATGTCCCCTTGACAGTAGATTACCTCCCCCCCATTGATTTTTAGTTCCTTAAGGGTTTGCTCCACCAGTTTAGCAGGTCTTACACCATTAATGGCAACGCGATATCCCTTTTTCATTAGTGCATGAGCTATACCCAGACCAATACCCCTAGATCCCCCCGTTATGAATGCTACAGGTTTCATTATAATTTGGGGATGTTAATCCAAGCTTTTTTCTCCCAACTTTTGATGCCCAACTCGGCCAGCTGAACTCCTTTTGCGCCCTCCATCATGTTCCAAGGAAAAGGCGTATCCAAGACTACATGTTTTAGGAAGAGCTCCCATTGAGCCATGAAGGCATTATCAAAATCCTCCTGCTCGGGAACTTTGGCCCATGCTTCTTTGAAATCGATGGAGTTAGGTATGTCTGGATTCCAGACAGGCTTTGGGGTGTTTCCATAATGCTGGGTCCAACAATCTCTCAAACCAGCTACTGCAGATCCCTTAGTTCCATCGACATGAAGGGTGAGTAAATCGTCTCTTCTTACACGAGTAGTCCAAGAGGAATTGAACTGGGCAATGACCCCTCCCTCCAATTCAAAAATAGAATAAGCTGCATCATCAGCAGTACATTTGTAGGTCTGTCCATTTTCATCGATGCGCTCAGGAATATGGGTGGCTCCCATACAGAAAACACCTTTTACTGATCCAAAAATATTATCCAATACGTACCTCCAATGGCAAAGCATGTCAACAATTATCCCTCCATCGTCCTCTTTTCGGTAATTCCAACTGGGTCGTTGTGCAGGTATCGTGTGACCCTCAAAAACCCAATACCCAAACTCTCCTCTCACCGATAATATTTTTCCAAAAAAATCATTGGCTATCAATCGCTTAAGCTTCATCATTCCAGGTAGCCAGAGTTTGTCCTGAACTACTCCGTGTTTTACCCCTGCCTTTTCACATGCTCGGTACAAATCCAATGCAATTTCTGTAGAGGTTGCTACTGGTTTTTCACAATAAATATGTTTACCTGCAGCGACGGCTTTACGTATAGCATCTGCTCTTCTTCCGGTGGTTTGTGCGTCAAAATAGATCTGATATTGATCTTGGTTTATAACGGAGTCAATGTCTGTAGTCCAATTTTTTACTTGTGTTCTGTCGGCCAAGTATTTTAATTTATTTTCATTCCTTCCTACCATTACTAAATCGGGTATAATTACTTGATCATCACCTATTTTAACTCCACCTTTGGCTATAATAGCCGCCAATGAGCGTATCAGGTGTTGATTGGTACCCATTCTACCAGTCACTCCGTTCATTATAATTCCAATTTTATATGTTTTCATTTAATTTAGTTAACAATGTTTTAAATATGCTTTTTTAATCTTTTCCAAATATAGCTTTTGGTCATGAGCCCACAAACGTTCTGAAAAAACTTCTACTTCATTATAACCTTTAAAACCTGCTTTCT
>CACLQG010000026.1 GCA_902609035.1 uncultured Bacteroidota bacterium | reverse complement strand
TGCGATTACAAAAGTTCTTGCAGATGCAGGAATGTCTGAAGCAAAAAGCTTTGATCAAATTGATAATGCACCTGAAGAAAAAGAACGTGGTATTACTATTAATACCTCTCACGTTGAATATCAAACAGAAAAAAGACATTATGCGCATGTAGATTGCCCAGGCCACGCCGACTATGTAAAAAATATGGTTACTGGTGCTGCTCAAATGGATGGGGCAATTCTTGTAGTTGCTGCTACGGATGGTCCAATGCCGCAAACACGTGAGCACATTTTATTAGGCAGACAAGTAGGTGTTCCAAGAATTGTAGTATTCTTGAACAAAGCCGACATGGTAGATGACGAAGAACTTCTTGAATTGGTAGAAATGGAAGTAAGGGAATTACTTTCTTTTTATGATTATGACGGAGATAATACTCCAGTCATTTTGGGTTCTGCATTAGGTGCTTTAAATGGAGAGCAAAAATGGGTAGATACTGTCCTTAATTTAATGGAAGAGGTTGATGGATGGATCGAATTACCTAAACGTGATGTGGAAAAAGATTTTTTAATGCCTGTTGAAGATGTTTTCTCTATTACAGGTAGAGGAACTGTTGCAACTGGCCGAATTGAAACTGGAGTTGCTAACACTGGTGACGAAGTAGACATTATCGGCATGGGCGCTGAAAAAATGAAGTCCACAATCACTGGAGTAGAAATGTTCAGAAAAATATTGGACAGAGGAGAAGCTGGAGATAATGTAGGTATCCTTTTAAGAGGTGTTGAAAAAACTGATATTAAAAGAGGTATGGTTATTTGTAAGCCAGGATCTGTAACACCTCATGCTAAATTTAAAGCTGAGGTTTATATTTTGAAAAAAGAAGAAGGAGGTCGTCATACACCTTTTCATAACAACTATCGACCTCAGTTCTATGTTAGAACAACCGACGTAACAGGTAATATTGTGTTGCCTAATGGAGTGGAAATGGTAATGCCCGGTGATAACCTAACAATTACAGTAGATTTGATTCAACCCATTGCATTAAGTGTAGGTCTAAGATTTGCAATCCGTGAGGGTGGGAGAACAGTAGGAGCAGGACAGGTTACTGAGATATTAGACTAAGAAAAAGTTATAAATATTATCTTAAGGTATCCGCCTCTGGAGGATGCCTTTTGTGTTAAATAAAAACGGGTTTAGCTCAGTTGGTAGAGCACTGGTCTCCAAAACCAGGTGTCGGGAGTTCGAGCCTCTCAACCCGTGCAAAAATAAAAAACTGAATGTCAGCCATTATTGACTACATTAAAGATTCGTTTGAAGAACTTAAAAACAATGTCTCTTGGACACCCCGTATGGAACTTCAACGTTTGGTCGTTGTTGTTTTAGTGTTTTCAGTATTATTTTCACTCGCTATATGGGGTGCCGATTCCTTACTATCCGAAGTAGTTGGATTTTATTTTAAATTGATCAATGAATAAGTTATGGCAGAAGTCGTTGAAAAAAACTGGTACGTAATAAGAGCAGTCAGTGGACAAGAGGCTAAAATTAAGGACTATATCATGTCTGAAATTACTCGTTTGGGTTATGCAGATAGAGTTGAGGATATCATAGTACCAATGGAAAAAGTAGTCCAAATCCGAAATGGAAAAAAAATCAACAAAGAGAAAGTATATTTCCCAGGCTACATTATGATTAAGGCAAATCTTTCTGGAGAAATTCCTCATATTATCAAATCAGTAACAAATGTTATTGGATTTTTGGGGGAAACCAAAGGGGGAGACCCTATACCTATGAGGACCCTTGAAGTCAACAGAATGTTAGGTAAAGTAGATGAATTGACCATGACTACAGAGCACATTTCCATCCCCTTTAACAGAGGAGAGAATGTGAAAGTAATCGATGGACCTTTCAACGGATTCAATGGATCAATTGAAAAGGTAAACGAAGAAAAAAGAAAATTAGAAGTGATGGTGAAGATTTTTGGTCGCAAGACCCCATTAGAATTAAGTTATATGCAAGTTGAAAAACTATAAATGTTATAAATAAGTAATTTTAGTTCCCAACTAAAACTTACCAAATATTAATTATTAAATAATGGCTAAAGAAATAGATAAAGTTCTTAAACTCCAGGTTCGGGGAGGTTCTGCTAATCCGTCGCCACCAGTTGGACCTGCATTGGGTGCTGCAGGAGTTAATATCATGGAGTTTTGTAAGCAGTTTAACGCGCGAACCCAAGATAAACCAGGTAAAATATTGCCGGTTGTAATTTCTGTTTTCAAAGACAAATCATTTGAATTTTTAATTAAGACTCCTCCGGCAGCCGTTCAATTGATGGAAGCTGCCAAAGCTAAAAAGGGTTCTGGCGAACCCAATAGGACAAAAGTAGCAACTGTTAGTTGGGATCAGGTTAGAAAAATTGCTGAGGATAAAATGCAAGACTTAAATGCATTTACCATAGAATCTGCTATGAAGATGATCGCTGGTACTGCCCGTTCGATGGGATTTACTATTAAAGGAGATTTCCCATCCAACTTTTAAAAAATTCGTTATGGCAAGATTATCGAAAAAACAAAAAGAGGCAATAGCCAAAGTGGACAATAAAGTACTTTACTCTGTTGCAGATGCATCTTCTCTAGTCAAAGAAGTAACCACTTCAAAATTTGATGCTTCTGTCGATTTGGCAATCCGTTTGGGAGTTGATCCCAAAAAATCCAATCAAATGGTAAGAGGAATCGTTACCCTTCCCCATGGAACAGGTAAGACCATTAGGGTTTTGGCCTTGGTTACTCCAGACAAAGAAGCTGATGCAAAAGAAGCAGGAGCTGACTTCATTGGCTTGGATGTATATCTTCAAAAAATCAAAGAAGGCTGGACAGATGTCGATGTTATTGTAACCATGCCAAGTGTGATGGGAAAGTTGGGTCCCTTGGGACGTATATTAGGTCCCAGAGGCTTGATGCCTAATCCCAAAACAGGCACAGTTACTATGGATATAAAAAAAGCAATTAGTGATGTAAAAGGAGGTAAAATTGATTTTAAAGTGGACAAGACAGGAATTATTCATGCTTCCATTGGTAAATCCTCTTTCGAACCCAAAAAAATAGAAGATAACGCCAATGAATTATTGAAAACGATTCTTAAGTTGAAACCCACAACGATCAAAGGAACTTACATCAAAAGTATTTCCATGTCCAGTACCATGAGCCCAGGAATTTATATTGAAACTAAGATGGCTTAGCCTGAAAATTTAAGGAATGACAAAAGAGCAAAAAGCACAAGAAATCCAAGATTTAACTGAAGAACTATCCTCGTTAAAAAATCTTTATTTTACAGATATTGCTGGTCTAGATGCGGTTCAAACAATTGCGTTACGAAAAGCATGTTTTAAGGCAAACATCAGATTATCTGTTGTTAAGAATACCTTATTGGCGAAAGCTATGGAGGACTCAGAAAAAGATTTTGGGGATTTACATTATGTATTGAAAGGTAATACTTCATTAATGTATTCTGAGGAAGGAAATACTCCAGCGAAATTGATCAAAAATTTTCGAAAGAAATTCGAAAAACCGATATTGAAAGGAGCCTATATTGAAGAAGCTATTTACATTGGCGATGACCAAATTGACTTGTTGGAATCCATCAAGTCAAAAGAAGATTTGATTGGAGATGTGATTACACTCCTCAAGTCTCCCGTTAAAAATATTATCTCAGCACTTCAATCTGGTGGATCGAATCTTTCAGGAATTTTTAAAACATTATCCGAACGTTAAATGTTCAAATTAATAAACATTCAAAAATTAAAATTATTTATAACAATAAAATTCAAATAGATAAAAATGGCAGATTTAAAAGAATTCGCAGAACAATTGGTTAACTTGACGGTAAAAGAAGTCAATGAGTTGACCAATATTTTAAAAGAGGAGTACGGAATTGAACCTGCAGCTGCAGCTGTTACTGTTGCTGCCGGTGCCCCTGCTGGTGGCAGTGAAGCTGCTGCAGAGGAAAAATCAGAATTCGATGTTGTGCTTACAGCTGCTGGAGGTTCAAAGCTCGCAGTGGTTAAATTGGTAAAAGAATTAACCGGTCTTGGCCTTAAAGAGGCTAAGGAACTAGTTGATAATGCACCTAGCAATGTTAAAGAAGCGGTCTCCAAAGACGAAGCTGAAGGATTTAAAAAGTCGCTTGAAGAAGCAGGAGCTGAGGTTGAACTAAAATAGTTTTCCTTTGACTACAAACAAGGTTTAGGCTTTTGGGGTTACTCAGTGAGCTTAAACCATTTTGTGTTTAATATTGCCCTTAAGATCTTAAACCAATTTGTTCTATACTAATAAAAATTTTAGATGCCGAATACACAATCCACTCGAGTCAATTTTGCTGCAGCAAAGGACTCACCCAATTACCCCGATTTCCTTGATATTCAAATCAAATCCTTCCAAGATTTTTTCCAGTTGGAAACAAAATCTTACGAGAGAATTGAAGAGGGTCTTTTCAACACCTTTAAAGAAAATTTTCCCATTACGGATACGCGAAATCAATTTGTTTTAGAATTTATCGACTATTTTGTTGATCCACCAAGATACTCCATTCAGGAATGTATTGAAAGAGGATTGACTTATTCAGTTCCACTGAAAGCAAGATTGAAATTATTTTGTACCGATCCAGAACATGAAGACTTCGAAACTATTGTTCAGGACGTATTTTTGGGAACCATACCATACATGACCCCCAGCGGTACTTTTGTGATCAATGGAGCTGAGCGAATTGTGGTATCACAATTACACCGTTCACCTGGTGTGTTCTTTGGACAATCTTTCCATGCAAACGGAACAAAACTTTATTCGGCTAGAGTTATTCCCTTCAAAGGTTCATGGATTGAATTTGCAACCGATATCAATAGTGTCATGTATGCTTATATTGACAGAAAGAAAAAATTACCTGTAACCACTTTATTCAGAGCTATAGGTTATGAAAGCGATAAAGATATTCTAGAAATATTTGACCTAGCAGAGGAGGTAAAAGTTTCCAAAACAGGATTAAAGAAAGTAATGGATCGCAAACTTGCTGCCCGTGTTTTGAAAACATGGCATGAGGATTTTGTAGATGAAGATACTGGTGAGGTAATTTCTATAGAGAGAAATGAAATCATTATCGATCGTGACACTTTAATGGAAAAAGAGCATATTAAAATGATCCTAGAAGCAGATGTCAAAACCATCCTGCTACACAAGGAAGACGCTCATATGGCCGACTATGCAATTATTCACAATACACTTCAAAAAGACCCAACCAATTCAGAAAAAGAAGCAGTAGAACATATTTACCGTCAGTTAAGAAATGCTGAGCCACCTGACGAGGACACTGCTCGAGGGATAATTGATAAGCTTTTCTTTTCTGATCAGCGATATAATTTAGGTGAGGTAGGTCGTTATAGAATGAACAAAAAACTCGACCTTGAGGTAGAGATGGATAAGCAGGTGTTGACCAGAATAGACATCATCACCATTGTAAAGTATTTGATTGAATTGATCAACTCCAAAGCGGAGATTGATGATATTGACCACCTTTCTAACAGAAGGGTGAGAACAGTAGGAGAGCAGCTTTCCTCACAGTTTGGTGTTGGTTTGGCCAGAATGGCCCGAACCATACGCGAGAGAATGAATGTAAGAGATAATGAGGTGTTTACCCCCATTGATTTGATCAATGCAAAAACGCTTTCTTCTGTTATTAATACTTTCTTTGGAACGAATCAGTTGTCTCAGTTTATGGATCAAACCAATCCATTGGCTGAAATTACACACAAAAGAAGATTGTCTGCATTAGGACCAGGAGGTCTATCTAGAGAGCGAGCAGGATTTGAGGTTCGTGATGTACATTATACTCATTATGGTAGACTTTGTCCTATTGAAACCCCTGAGGGACCAAATATTGGGTTAATTTCTTCATTGGGAGTCTATGCTAAAGTAAATAATCTAGGTTTTATTGAGACTCCTTATCGCAAGGTAAACGGAGGTAAAATCAATTTGGAGGAAACCATTTATCTCAGTGCAGAGGAAGAGGAAAATCAATTGATAGCCCAGGCAAATATACCCTATAATAAAGAAGGTATTATTACTTCCGAAAAAGTTATTGCCAGAGACCAAGCAGATTTCCCAGTTGTAACTCCAGACGAAATTAACTATACAGATGTTGCACCTAATCAAATAGCATCAATCTCCGCATCACTTATTCCATTTTTGGAGCACGATGATGCCAACCGTGCATTGATGGGATCTAATATGATGCGTCAAGCAGTTCCTCTTCTTCGTCCTGAATCTCCAATTGTTGGAACAGGTCTTGAAAGACAAGTTGCCTCAGACTCTAGAGTATTGATTAATTCTGAAGGCGATGGAACGGTAGAATATGTAGATGCCAATATGATTACCATCAAATACGACATGAGTGAGGACCAAGAGTTGGTGTCATTTGACGGCGACACTAAAACTTATGATCTAATAAAATTCAGGAAAACTAATCAAGGAACTTGTATTAACCTTAAGCCTATCGTCAAGAAAGGAGACCGTGTTTCGAAGGGACAAGTACTTTCTGAAGGTTATGCCACTCAAAATGGAGAATTGGCATTAGGAAGAAATATGAAGGTAGCTTTCATGCCTTGGAAAGGGTACAATTTTGAGGATGCTATTGTAATTTCTGAAAAAGTAGTAAGACAAGATATTTTTACTTCTATCCACATAGACGAATACTCTATTGATGTTAGAGATACAAAACTAGGTTCAGAGGAATTGACAGACGATATTCCTAATATAAGTGAGGAAGCTACCAAAGATTTGGATGAAAACGGAATGATCCGTATTGGTGCAGAGGTGAATTCTGGTGATATATTGATTGGAAAAATTACACCTAAAGGAGAATCTGATCCTTCACCAGAAGAAAAACTTTTGCGTGCAATTTTTGGAGACAAGGCAGGAGATGTAAAAGATGCTTCACTCAAAGCACCACCATCACTTAGAGGAGTTGTCATCGATAAGAAATTATTTACTCGCTCTGTAAAAGACAAAAGAAAAAGAAATCAAGACAAACAAGAACTTGAATTATTAGAAGAGAAGTTCGAAACGAAATTTGAAAATTTAAAAGGTCTTTTAATTGAAAAACTTTTTGCAATTGTCAATGGGAAAACCTGTCAAGGTGTACAAAACGATCTCGGTGAAGAAATTTTGCCAAAAGGAAAAAAATATACCCTTAAGATGTTAACAGCTGTTGAAGACTACACTCACTTGACAAAGGGAACCTGGACTACTTTAGAGAGCACTAATAAGCTGATTGCAGATCTGATTCACAATTATAAAATCAAGGAGAATGACCTTCAAGGGTCCCTCAGGAGAGAAAAATTCACCATCAGTGTTGGAGATGAATTGCCTGCTGGAGTAAAAAAACTCGCTAAAGTTTATATTGCCAAAAAACGCAAGCTTAAAGTGGGAGATAAAATGGCGGGTCGTCACGGAAACAAGGGAATTGTTGCCAGAATTGTAAGGGAGGAAGAAATGCCTTTCTTGGAAGACGGAACCCCTGTTGATATCGTATTGAATCCATTGGGGGTTCCATCACGAATGAACATTGGTCAGATTTACGAAACTGTTCTTGGTTGGGCAGGACTTGATTTAAGTGAGAAATACGCTACACCTATTTTTGATGGAGCTACCATAGAGGAGATCAACGATTTGACCGACAAAGCGGGAATCCCGCGTTACGGTCACACTTATTTATATGATGGAGGTACTGGAGAACGCTTCGATCAACCCGCTACAGTAGGTGTAATCTATATGCTGAAATTAGGACATATGGTTGATGATAAGATGCACTCCAGATCTATTGGACCCTACTCACTAATTACGCAACAACCTTTAGGCGGTAAAGCCCAGTTTGGAGGTCAGAGATTTGGTGAAATGGAGGTATGGGCATTGGAGGCTTATGGAGCCTCTAGTACACTGCAAGAAATATTAACCGTTAAGTCGGACGATGTAGTTGGCCGAGCTAAGACCTATGAGTCCATTGTTAAAGGAGAAACACTCCCAGAGCCTGGATTACCTGAGTCCTTCAATGTATTGATGCACGAGTTGAAAGGATTAGGATTAGACATCAGATTAGAAGAATAATTAAAATATTGCTATTGAGTTATGCTTAGAAATAACGAAATTATTACCCAAAAGAAATTTAATAAAATAACTATCGGTTTGTCCTCTCCAGAGATCATATTAGGTGGCTCTAGAGGAGAGGTGTTAAAACCTGAAACCATTAACTACAGAACCCATAAACCAGAACGAGATGGTCTTTTTTGTGAGCGTATTTTTGGTCCTGTTAAAGACTTCGAATGTGCCTGTGGAAAATATAAACGTATCCGATACAAAGGAATCGTATGTGACCGCTGTGGTGTTGAAGTTACTGAGAAAAAAGTAAGACGTGATCGCGTCGGGCACATCAACTTGGTCGTTCCTGTTGCACACATATGGTATTTCAGATCTTTACCCAACAAAATTGGTTACTTATTAGGCCTGCCTTCCAAAAAATTGGATATGATCATATACTATGAACGTTATGTGGTCATTCAGCCAGGTAATACCAAAAATGAGGAAGGTGAATCCGTACAAAAAATGGATTTTTTGACTGAGGAACAATATCTCAATATTATGGAGCAATTACCCCCAGAAAACCAATTTTTAGAGGACAGCGATCCTGAAAAATTCATCGCCAAAATGGGTGCTGAGTGTCTAATTGAGTTGTTATCAAGAATCGATTTAGAGGCTCTGTCGTATGAATTGCGACACAAAGCCAACAATGAAACTTCAAAGCAAAGAAAAACAGAGGCACTGAAGAGACTTCAGGTCGTTGAGGCTTTTAAAGATGCCAACGAAAACAGGGAAAATTTACCTGAGTGGATGATTTTGAAGGTCATTCCTGTAATTCCACCAGAATTGAGACCCTTGGTTCCATTGGATGGTGGGCGTTTTGCCACTTCCGATTTAAATGACTTGTACAGAAGGGTCATCATCCGTAACAATCGATTGAAGCGTTTGGTTGAAATCAAAGCCCCTGAGGTGATCTTGAGAAATGAGAAGCGAATGCTTCAAGAATCTGTAGACTCTTTGTTTGACAATACAAGAAAATCCTCTGCTGTAAAAACAGATTCCAACAGACCTCTCAAGTCCCTCTCAGATTCTCTTAAGGGGAAGCAAGGACGTTTTCGTCAAAACTTGTTAGGAAAAAGAGTGGATTACTCTGCAAGATCGGTGATTGTCGTTGGACCTGAATTGAAACTTTTTGAATGTGGACTGCCTAAAGGTATGGCGGCTGAATTATATAAGCCATTTATAATCAGAAAGCTGATCGAAAGAGGAATTGTCAAAACTGTAAAATCTGCAAAAAAAATTATAGACAGGAAAGAACCTGTCGTATGGGATATTTTAGAAAATGTATTGAAGGGACATCCTGTTTTATTGAACAGAGCTCCCACATTACACCGTTTGGGAATCCAAGCATTCCAACCCAAGCTTATCGAGGGTAAGGCAATTCAATTACACCCCTTGGTCTGTACTGCTTTTAATGCGGATTTTGACGGAGATCAGATGGCAGTTCACTTACCACTTGGCCCAGAGGCCATTTTGGAAGCACAACTTTTGATGTTGGCTTCTCACAATATTCTTAATCCAGCCAACGGCTCACCAATTACAGTACCTTCTCAGGATATGGTATTGGGTCTTTACTACATGACCAAAGCGAAAAAATCAACAGCAGAGGTAACTGTGAAAGGAGAGGGCTTAACTTTTTACTCGGTAGAAGAGGTTCACATTGCTTACAATGAGAGACGAGTAGAGCTCAATGCTATGGTCAAAATTAGAGCCAAAGACTTTAATTCTGATGGTGAGCTGGTGTATCAAATTATTGAATCTACTGTAGGTCGTATATTATTCAATGAGGTTGTTCCTGAAAATGCAGGTTATTTCAATGAAGTGTTGACCAAAAAGAACCTAAGAGATATCATAGGTCAAATACTTAAGGTTACTAGCGTACCCGAAACTTCTGAATTCTTGGATAAAATCAAGAGTATGGGGTATGGATTTGCTTTTAAAGGAGGATTGTCTTTTAGTTTAGGAGACATTATAATTCCAAAGGAAAAAATAGAAATGATAGATGATGCGAATAATCAGGTAGATGGTATTTCTGGTAATTATAATATGGGATTGATTACAAACAATGAGCGCTACAATCAGGTGATCGATGTATGGACCTCTACCAATGCTAAGCTGACCGAATTGGCAATGAAGAGAATTAGTGAGGATCAGCTAGGCTTCAACTCAGTGTTTATGATGTTGGATTCAGGAGCCCGAGGTTCTAAAGAACAAATTCGTCAATTGACTGGTATGCGTGGATTGATGGCAAAACCAAAAAAGTCTAATGTTGGAGGAGGAGAAATTATAGAAAACCCTATCCTTTCGAACTTTAAGGAAGGTTTGTCCATTTTGGAATATTTTATCTCTACACACGGTGCCCGCAAAGGATTGGCAGATACTGCCCTGAAAACTGCTGATGCGGGATATTTAACCAGAAGATTGGTTGACGTTTCTCAGGATGTTATTGTCAATATAGAGGATTGTGGAACTCTAAGAGGAATTGAAGTATCTTCCTTAAAGAAAAACGAGGAGATCGTTGAGTCTTTGGGGGAAAGAATCCTTGGTCGTGTTTCTCTAAAAACAGTTGTAGATCCCAGTTCAGATGAACTATTGGTTGAGGCTGGGGAGCAAATCACTGAGGGGGTTGTAAAGCGCATTGAAAACGCGCCAATAAGTTCTATTGAAGTAAGATCACCATTGACTTGTGAGGCTTTAAAAGGAATTTGTGCCAAATGCTATGGTAGAAACCTTTCGACTGGTAAAATGGTTCAAAAAGGTGAAGCCGTGGGTGTTGTAGCAGCTCAATCCATTGGAGAACCTGGAACTCAGCTAACACTTAGAACCTTCCATGTAGGAGGAGTAGCAGGAAATATCTCTGAGGAAAATCGACTAGTTGCCAAGTTCGATGGAATTGCTGAAATTGAAGATCTTAAAACGGTTAAAGGAGAGGCTTATGAAGGTAACGATGCGAATATTGTTATTTCTAGAACTACTGAATTAAAATTAATAAATAGTAAAACCAAAAACTTACTTAATACTCACAACATCCCTTATGGTTCCTCTATTTTCGTTAAAAATGGATCTAAGATCAAAAAAGGAGATGTTATATGTCAGTGGGATCCTTTTAACGGGGTGATTGTCTCAGAATTTTCTGGAAAAATCAAATTTGATAATATTGAACAGGGAGTAACTTATCAAGTAGAAATTGATGAACAAACAGGCTTCCAAGAGAAAGTAATTTCTGAATCAAGAAATAAAAAACTAATTCCGACACTACAAATTAACGATTCAAAGGGGAACATCTTAAGATCCTATAATCTACCCGTTGGAGCGCACTTGATTGTCAATGATGGGGATAAGATTAAAGAAGGAAAAATATTGGTTAAAATTCCAAGGAAATCAGCAAAGTCTGGAGATATCACAGGAGGTCTGCCAAGGGTAACTGAGCTTTTCGAAGCCCGTAACCCATCTAATCCTGCTGTAGTGTCTGAAATCGACGGTGTGGTTTCATTCGGTAAAATCAAAAGAGGAAATCGAGAAATTATCGTCGAGTCAAAATTTGGGGACATCAAGAAATACTTGGTCAAATTATCTAATCAAATTTTGGTTCAGGAAAACGATTTTGTCAAAGCTGGAATGCCATTGTCAGATGGATCTATAACACCTACCGATATTCTTAAAATTAAAGGTCCATCTGCAGTACAACAGTATTTGGTCAATGAGGTACAAGAGGTTTATCGATTACAAGGGGTGAAGATCAACGACAAACACTTTGAAGTAGTCGTTCGTCAAATGATGCGTAAGGTAAAAATACAAGATCCAGGGGATTCTATATTCCTGGAGGGTCAGTTGGTTTATAAAACAGATTTCATCATTGAAAACGATAGTTTGTTTGGTAAGAAAATTGTTGAGGAAGTTGGAGCATCCGAAAACCTCAAAGCAGGTCAAATGATTACTGCAAGACAATTACGAGACGAAAACTCATTATTAATTCGTGAAAACAAAGCACCCCTAGTAGCGCGTGATGCTACTTCGGCCACAGCAACTCCGGAGTTACAAGGAATTACACGTGCCTCTTTACAAACGAAATCCTTCATCTCTGCGGCCTCTTTCCAAGAGACGACTAAAGTATTGAACGAAGCTGCTGTAAACGGAAAAATAGATTCTTTAGAAGGTCTTAAAGAAAATGTAATCGTTGGACACAAAATCCCTGCAGGAACTGGTCTCAGAGAATACGACAACATCATTGTTGGGTCTAAAGACGAGTACACTAGTTTATTGATAGACAAGGAAGAAGAAGAAAAAGAAAAAGAAGTTAATCTATAGTACATGAGCGATCCTAAAAAGCAAAAGGAACAACAGATCAATATCGAATTGGAGGAATCCACTGCAGAGGGGACTTATTCCAACCTAGCAATCATAAATCACTCTCCTTCTGAGTTTGTAGTTGATTTTGTAGCCATTATGCCTGGGACACCAAAGGCAAAAGTGAAGTCGAGAATCATCTTGACTCCAGAACACGCCAAAAGGTTTTACAATGCAATTGGAGATAATATCCAACGCTATGAAGACAGTCATGGTGAGATCGATTCTAAAGAACAACCTCCAATCCCTTTAAATTTCGGACCTACGGGAGAAGCTTAAATCATAATAACCCTCAACTAATGCTGTGAGTTTTTAATTTTGATAATTGATCAATCCTAAACCAAATTCAAAAAATGAGTTTTAGCTATAATTTAGAAAATCCGTCTTTAGATTCTGGACCATTTGCATTGAGGAGGCAAGTTTAAAAAATCATTTTTGTTTACTTACTGGAAAAGGTAATCCAAGAAGTTTTCAATTCTCTATCTAATGTAATGATTGTCTAGAATCTTTATAGATTTCTTTTTTCAATTGTGATTTAATTTCTTTGAACACTTTAACTTCAGTTAAATTAAATCATAGATATTCAAGAGAAAATAGCAAGGAGTTTTTATAATTACATCCTGTTTACTGAAAATAAAAAGGAATATATTAAGCTAAAAGATTACTGGTTATGTCATTTAGGACAAATCCTACATACCAAAACCAATAAAAAAAGGGAGCGTTTAATATTACAGGCATTAGATTTGGCACGTCTTTCTCAAAATATACTCAAGGGAGAAGCCCTAACCGCCTTTATCAAACGCTCAGTAGATTTGATAAAATAATGACCAAATCCATTCATATATAGATCCCTTGCTTTATAGGAGCAAAGGTATTTTTTGGAAATAACTAATCTAAAACTTTTAATAATGAGATTTACTCAATAATATCATGAAATTCAAATTCCATCTTTTGAAATTCATATCTAATAAAACAATTATTTTTTTTTGGGTATGCAAATAAGTCAAACCCAAAAGCCAGACTGGCAACCCGATTTACCAGACGCTGTGATGCGCTATTATCAATATTTTTTGTCAGAGGAAAAAGCTGACTATTATTACAATACATTATTGAAAACAATCCCATGGCAACAAGGGGAAGTCAAGGTTTTTGGTAAAGTCTATGCTCAACCGCGCCTGACTTCCCTTCACGGTAATATTCTCAATTCCTATACCTATTCAGGTTTGACCCTCCAACCCCTCCCGATGACTGGAGCCCTTTTGGAACTACTGAATCTGATCAAAAAAGTATCTGATCATGATTATAACTGCGTTTTGCTCAACCTCTATCGCAATGGATCTGACAGCAATGGCTGGCATGCCGATAACGAAAAAGAACTAGGAAAACACCCTCAGATCGCCTCTTTCAGTTTTGGAGGCTCTCGCTTTTTCCATTTCAAACACCGACACATAAAAGAACAAAGACATAAAATTGAACTTCATCATGGAAGTTTACTACTTATGGAGAGAGCCATGCAAGAGCATTGGTTACATCAGATACCAAAAACTAAAAAACCTATTGAGCCTAGGATCAATCTTACTTTCAGAAAAATTATTTAAAAATTTCTTTCAGGGTCTCTGCCAGTCTAAACATCCCTTTTTTCAATTGTATTTTAAGCAGAGGCAAATATCGATAATTGGTGGCATATCCCAAATTACTTTGTGAGGTCTATTTTTATAAATGTCATTTACTAATTCTTGTGCTTCAAACACTCAAACCTTTTAGGGC
>CACLQG010000025.1 GCA_902609035.1 uncultured Bacteroidota bacterium | reverse complement strand
GATCTTCCACGTTATCAATTTCATCTGCTTGCTTCACCCGCTCCTGAGGCTTTGGGAGTACGGGGTCTTTCGCTTGATAGGGGTGATAGGAAACCAACTCAACTCCATTAATGTCCTCTATGGAGACAAAGAGCTGATACTCATCTATTTTTTTTCGGCTTTTATATGTAAATGTGAAGGGGCTCGCTGGATCTATATTAACTGTTTTCTCGACCAAAACCGCATCGCCTGATTTGAGGACTACCTTTGCATTTTCAAATTTTGAAGTGGTATTAAATCCAAAGAAAACTGTTTTGGTATCTCGCATCAGCAAGCTTACAGAAGCATCAACGGTTGAATTTTTTACTACCTCCAAGTCCCTGATCGGATACCAGTAGTTTTTAGCATCTTTAACTGCATGGGGAAAAATCCAGCTGTAATCAGGTTGATTGTTTGAGAAAGTTCCTGTCATCAATTCAACATATGCCTTACCATCGTCAGTGAGTTTCCTTCGGGCATTTTGTCCCCTGAGCCCAGGTCCAAATTGCCAAAGTTTGGAGGCGTTATTTTTGTGTACGTCGCCTAGATGTAAAGTCCCTGCCCTTTGTCCATAATCATAACCTCCTATAAAACCTTCTCTGATATCCCACATAAAGAAAGAAACAGGATTGGGGTGATTTTTCCACCAAGTAAGGTCAGTACCTTTTTTATAGCTTGTTCTCCCGTATTTAGAAATTTCCTCTGCAATGGGCCATTGTGTAAAATAGGCATTGTTGTGAAAAACACCTATTTTCTGACTTGGAGGCCAAAAGGTGCGAAAATCTATGTTTGCCGTTACAGCCACATTGGCCCAAAAAAGAAATTGGGTAATGATTGTATTGGTATTATTGATTCTATAATCTACCTCAATATAGGATTTACCGGGGTGTAATGTCATTCCCACAACCCCCCGAAGATCTCGTGTTTTTTCGGTTTCCCCAATCCATACAGTAGCACTACCGTCAGGATTTTCAATCATGCGATAATCACTTTTCATGAGCGTTGAAGTACGGTGGTGATGGGGGAAGCACCATTCAATTCCTCCCGAAACCCATGCTCCTAGGGTTCCTATTAAATCAGGTTTGATCACGCTATTGGTATGAAAAAGTTCATGACCATTGGTCTTATCAATTGCAGAGAATAATCTGCCACCAAAGGCCGGGAGTACCTTAATTCGTATGTATTTGTTTTCAAGATAAACCATCTCATAGCTTACATCGATCAAGGTATCTCCTAACTGTGTCTGTGAGGGGTAGGGGTAAATTTTTCCTTGTGCTCCCTGCACACCTCTACCTGTGTAAAATATAGGGCTGACTTCATCATGTCCTTTTTTATATGTAGGAATTATTTCCTTTCCCTCATAAACTATTACCTGCGCACTTCCAACAAAGGAAAATATCAAACAGACGAATGATAAGAATATTTCTTTCATGATATACGCAATATCAAAAATTTAAAACAATTAAAAAATTTTAATCAATTCAAAAATTATTAGTTGATCATTTATGCCTAGAGTTTTAGGTGTAAATAAATTTTCTTTTAATGGTTTTAATAAAGCGTAGTTAAGGTCTTATTTTTAACCCTAACTGTAGTTTATACTACTTGTACATTTCTTCGTAAAATGCACCAATCATATCAGTATTGATATTGATAAAAGAAGTGATATCCTTGATGGGAAATTTTTCATCGCTTGACAAGTCTGTTATAAACATGTTCTCCTTGTAATGAAGAAAATTATTATTTTTTTCATTTACCATTGTAAGAAAACCTCCAATTGATATTGAGTTAATGGAATTTATCTTGTTAAGTACGATTGGCAGTTTTTCTTTAATAAAATTTCCTGGAAAGCGATAGTAGATCTGAATTAAGACAAACTCTTCATCAATGTTTATAAAAACAGCACCTTGATGGGTATTTTCGTTAACTTCAAAATTAAAAATAACTGAATTTTGATCTTGAATTTTCTCCAATTTGGCATTAGATACACGACTAAGTTTGATCCCCTTTAATATGAATTCTTTTATTTCCTGGGGAGATAAGTTAGCTTCAGACATTGTCTTCTTAAAATTTTAAAACTAAGTGAGTGGGTTTACTTTATTAAAGTATTTCTCTAGACCCTCTTTAAAAAGCGCATCAGTAGTTGAAAAAGATTTCTGTGTTTCTCCATCTGCATTAGTTGTTATATTTTCTGTTACTATAGGGGGTTTGAAAATATCTTTATCTAATCCCATGAATAAATCTAAAAATTCTGAATGATGAGGAGAAATCTCGTCGATTGTTCGATCTTGAAGAACTTTGTTTGATCTATCAGCATTTTTAAATTTTATTGCTCTATCTAAACTGGCCTTTAATTTTACATCAAGATATCCTGCTCCATCATATTGCTGAAAAGCTGTTAAAATTTTTAGATCTTCCTGAGCGCCAGTAGTTGTTACTTCGAATGCCTTAAGAAAAACTTCTTCAGCTGAAATTTTGCTTTGAAGTCTACCCATACTTAAGAAATGGACCAATTTTTTGTAAGTACTATTAGTTGCATCTTCAACATCATCCTTAAGAGTTTTAACTAATTTTAAGAATTTTTTTCTAGCAAATGTAATTGTAGACTCAGTAACCTTGTTATCTGGAGGAAGTAATTTGTTAATAAGAATTAATTTCCTTTCAAACAATCCTTTAGCCTCCTCTTTTTCCTGTTCTGCTTTGGTTTTAACATTTTCATCAACATCATCAGGAAAATTCGCACATTCATGGTTTTTATCAATCCATTGTTGTTGTAATTTCAAAATAGTAGTAAAATCTATAAATTTACCATTACCTAAAACATCTATAACTTGACTGACTTTTACAGCTTCTTTTTTATCAACTTCTGAAAATTCTTCACCATCGTTAAGTCTTGCTGCAGCTTTGGCTCTTTTACCTTTCCCATAGTTTATATACATTTTTACCCCAGATTTGAGCAAATCAAACCCAGAGTGAACAAGGGTAACACCTGCTGTTAATCCAGGAAAAGCAAGTGAAACGAGTTCAGCTATAGACCAAGCCATCTGAGATGAGTCCTCAATTAATTTATAACTAATTCTTGAGGTGATTTCTTCTAAATCATTATCCAGCTTACCATCATCTTTAAGATCTAAATCTTTACTCCTTTCTTTTACTTTATCAAGTACTTTTTTAAATTTGTTATCTTTAAAAATCTCTAATCCGCTTTCAATTAAATTAGCCCCGCTTTTGATTCCAGGCATTAACCCACCTATTTCCTTTACAGCACCTCCACCGGTCTTTATGAAAGCAAATACTGATTCTACAACGCTGTGAATAAATTTAATACCCTGTATTGAAGTATTAGCAAAACCAACACTATCTCTATCTTCGTTAGTCTTTTGTGCAGTTTTCATGAATTTAAAAAACTGGGTAAAAGAACTCAATAATTTAGCTGATGAATCCAAATCTCCGACTGATTGTTCTGCTCCTGCGTCATTGGAATCGGTTCTTTCAGCACCTGTAGCTAAAGGACCATCCAAAATCTGACCTCCCATATTTGCTGCTTCACCCGTAGTCTCATTTACATTTTTTGCAATATCAATTACCCCATTAGTTTTTTGACTTTCGGTATCGGCACTTAGTTTCCTGTTTTTTTGAATTTGAGTAGGATCTACATACCCATCCATATGAGCAGTAGTGACACCAAATTTAGGTGCCTCTTCAACTCCAACTTCAGGTTCTCTCTGAATTATAAATTGAGAAACATTTAAATTATTTAATACAGACTTCCTTTGTAAAGGTTTATCTAGAAAAATACTTTTTGACAAGGCTTTATTCCCAAGGGAAGTGGCTTCGCTTTCTAGAGAATTATTATCATTGATTTTCTCCCCACTAGGCAACTCAGTTGTAGGTTTAACTCTGTTTTGTTTTTGCTGAACTACGTGCCAGGCTTCATGTGGTAGATGTTTTTCCTGACCGGACCCTAAGTGGATCTCATTGCCTTGAGCATAAGCATGCGCATTTAACTGAGCAGGTTTATCAGAATTTCGGTGGACTTTAACATCATCCATAGAAATCCCTGAAAGGTTTTCTATCCCAGACTTAAGTTTGTCAGGAAGTCCCGTATTATTTTCTTTTCGCTGAATCAAATTATTATGTTGGGTAAAATTATCAGCGATGGTCTGAAGTTGAGAAGTTCGATTTACTATTAAACTTTCATCTGCATTTTCTTGAAGTTTTCTTTGGATAATATCTTTAGGTCGGTTATAATCGGGGGATAATAAAACTTGGCTAGATTCTGCTTGAGACATATAAGATGAGTGCAATTTGTCATGATTTTCCTCAGATTTATCTATATGTAAATTCATAAGCTGAAATTAGCGTTACCTCTATTGAGAAGCACAAATTATTTAATATCAAATTAAAATTAACCCAAATATATTTAACAAAGAAACTTGTCAATAGAAACATTAACCAAATCAGAGAAAATTTAATATTAATTCTAATTAATTGCCTCAAATACTTTCAAAAATTTTCGAGTTTGAGCTTCTTCTATAGTTTTTAATAGCAAATGAGTTTTTTTTAAATTTGAATTATTTATTAAGAGGAAATAATTTTATTACCAACACTTTTAAATTAGAAATCTAATTATAAATTATGTTCGATCAGGAACCCAAAGATAGAGTAGTGCATGCAGGCAAGCTTGCTGCTAAGCAAGATATTAGTTTGCCAGAGTCTGAGGTTCATCAAATATTCGAAACTGAAGTTGATTCCTTATCAAATCAGCAACAAACCGATGCTAATAATTCAAATACCGTAAAGCAGTTGATGTCCTATAAGTCAGTGGCCATGGGTAGTGACAGGATTTATCAATTACAAAGCTATGCAAGTGAAAGTAATACTGTAAAACATCTATTATCTTTTCAGTCCCAGGCTGATAGTAGTCCGAAATCAAAAACATTAATAGCCCACCAAAATTTTTCAAGTCGTCCAACGCAACTTCAAACTCTCCAATTAGAGCGTGATGATTACAATAACAATGAAAACAGAACTGAGGCTCAAGAGACAGCTCATAAACACACTTATGGTCAAGCAGAAAGCTCTGGAGGAAAATTGTATATCGGTAGGATGTATGCAGATAATGATCAAGAAGGATCAATTCAAGGTGATGGTACGATGGGAACCCTTGCAAAAAAGAAATTGGAAATCGCAAATCTCGAAGAACAATTAAATTCTACTGACGATGATGTCAAAAAACAAGAAATTCAATTATTGATAGCAGAAAAGACAAAAAGAGTAGAAAGTACCTTGTCACAAGAGGCGTGGACGCCTGGAGTGAATGATGCTTTTGTAGGAGGTGGTATTGACATAGGAAAAAGCGAAACTGACGAATCTGGTTCGCTAATGGGGGATGCGAGATTCAAAATCAAGACAGAGTTACCCCAACCAATTAAAGAATTGTTTATCAATTTTACTGGAAATTTTAATCAACTGATGATGAAATTGGTCGAATTGGACACAGGTAAGATTATTACCAATAAGGAAACTGGGATTGAAGGCCAAAACCTTACTTTTAATGGAGAGTCTATAAAGCTTTCCGATGAGGATTCATTTTCTTGGAAAAAAGTTAGTGACAATTCAGATGTTTATCCTTTTACAGTTACTTTCAGAGAATTCAGACAATTACTAAAAGCAAATTTTGTTTTTAGGGAAACTACCGCTGCAAATCCATCAAAAGCAGAAAAGAATTTTGGTGTGTTTCCCTCAGATGCTGCCTATGAAAAATTTGAGATTGCAAAAGTTGAGGAACGCCAGAGAAGAACAATCTCAGGTCAAGAGAAAAAACAAAACCTTACAAGGGAGGTTACTAGAGATGAAAAACTCAAACCACCCCCAAAAAGCTAAGTTATAGTGTAACGAAAATCTAAAAAACTATACCAGCACCCTGCTTAGATTGTTTTTTATTTAATACGTAAAACTGACATTTAAATTGGTGAAGGTGCCTCCTTTTACTTTGTCGGTAATTTGAACTTCATTTACTTCAGGCATTTTTGCCTTTACCTCATTGATCCAGACCTTTAATTTATTTCTCATTTGAATTGCAATTTCTGGTTTTTTCAAGAACAAATTATTACTCTCACCTTTATCTAAACTTAAATCATATAATTCAATTTGATTGTCCGTATTATATAAAGTAGGCTCATGCCATTCAATAAGTTTATAATTTTTCCAGCGTATAGCGCTTGCAGGCTTCATTCCCGATCCGTTGTGATAGTGTGGATAATGCCAAAAAAGTTCATTACGATTAATTAGGTTTGTTTGACTAGTGAAAATTGGACTAAGATCTATTCCATCATATTGATTTTTTAGTGATAAATCAGAATTTGCTACCTTTAATATGGTTGGTAAAAAATCAATTGAACTTGTTATTTCCTCAGAAACAATTGATTTTTTAATTTTTTTCGGCCACGAGATTATCAAAGGAACTCTGATCCCTCCTTCATATAGCCACCCTTTACCTTTTTTAAAAGGGGTTTGTAATGCATGTTTGTGTTTTCCTCCATTATCTGAACAGAATATTAATAAAGTATTGTAAAATAATCCTAATGATTTAAGTTTTTTAATAATTTGACCTACCGATTTATCAAGAGTTTCAATCATTGCACCAATAATGGGATTATTTTCCATTTTATCTGAATCTTTACTATTTTCATATTTGTTAATCATTTTTTTGTTTTCTAGTAATGGGTCATGAATGGTATTATGAGATAAAATAAGTAAAAATGGTGATTTCTGATTTTCATTTAAAAATTCTAAACCTCTTTTGGTTATTGTATCAACATTATGGAAATCGTTATTTTCCATTTGCCAATATTGAATCAAGTTACTTGAAGGTTTATATGTTACAAAAGATTCTTTAAAACCTTGCATCTTTGGATTGTGAGATAAGGATTCTGGAGGTAGTTTTTCCTTACTAAGATGCCATTTACCAAAAAAACCTGTTAGATATCCTAATGATTGCATTTTTTCTGCTATAGTAACTTCTTTTAATGGTAAAAATTTTTGCCAGTTTTCAGGGGTTCTTAATGGCTTATTTTTTGGATTATTTCCTGGAATAAAATCAGTCAAATTTAATCTAGCAGGATATTTACCCGTCATAATCGCAGCACGAGTAGGTGAGCAAATAGATGCAGCGCTGTAGGCATTCGTAAATCTAATCCCTGACTTTGCTAATTCATCAATATTTGGTGTTTTATAGAAAGAACTTCCGTAACACCCAATTTGTGACCAACCAAGATCATCTGCAATTATCATTACAACGTTTGGAGGAGGAAACTTTCTAGATTTCTGGCATGCCATTAAAAAGAAGCAAACAGAAATTACAGAATAGTAAAAATTGATTTTTGGATTTTTGATTTTCATGTGCAAACAAGCTAAAATTTAAATTAATAAAATTTAACAATATGTTTAAAGGGAGTATGACCATTAATATAAACTGTATTTCCAAATGGCTTTTCCTCCATTCCTCTCATAGTTCCCCACTGATGCTCAATTTTTCCAGGACCAAAAGAAATTACGCTTCCATCTTTAGAGTAAGTCCCCCATCCATCTTTCAAAAAATAAGAATAAGGACGATTTTGATCTGAAATGACTCCCGAGAGTTTACCTCCCTCTCTAAAGTTCATTTCTAGAGAAACAAGTACATTATTAGTTCCAACTACCTCAAGGGCTATCTCAGTTTTTTTATGAAGTAAAGTGATGATTACTTTATAATTTAAAACTTGTGGCTCAGACAATTTTCTATGCTCACGTGGCATTTTGCTATAAACTCCGTCTCCGATTATTTTATCTTCAGGGAAGGGTTGGAAATATCCGTGTTTAATAGATTTAGTAAGTGTAACCTTATTCCTGTTTACTTCTATATTTTCTGCAGTAAACTGACCTCTAGAACCAAAAAAAGTAGATCCAAATCTTAAGGACTGCAAAACGGCTGATCCCTTAATCAAGGTCAGAAAAGTCAGATTATTTTCTATGATTGAGACATCGAAGTTTGATTGTCTGATTCTAAAAACTCCTGAATGTTTAAATCTTTTAAAATATGAAGTTGGAAATTTGCTTGGCGAAACTCTTTTATTTAATAAGAGTTGATTTTCAAAGAGGTAGGGAATAAAACTTATTAGTTTATCGGATAAATTACTTTCAATAAAATGACATACCGCTGCATAAACTGGATTTTTGTCTAAATGGGAAAAATAAAGATAGCTAAAGTAATAGCTCGCAACATCACTAATATTATTACTGTCATCTCTGCCACTAGCATTTGATAAGACCTCCCCTCTGGGTTGAATATAGTAAAGAGTCATATCGAGATTTTTACGGGCCACATTCAAGAGATCATTTCGATTCAATAAACGCCCCATTGTAATAAACATTTCATTACAAATAGGAGAGTAAGAACCAACACTCTTTTCTGAATATTGTCCATCAGGATCAAGATCAATCCCCTCATTTAACCATACTCCAATTCTTTCGATCAATTTAGGAGATGGAAAAAATGAGTTAACTCTTGCTAATGCTGAGCAAATAACCCACCTATGATTTGCAGTATGAGCTCCACCAACTAATAAACATTTAGATGAATTTTTTAAGAAAATTTCAAAATTAGTTATTAGATTTTCTAATCGGGGTTGGTTTAAATTTTTGAGAGTCAAATAAACAGGGCTAAGATAGTTAACAAAAAATGCGGTATCGGGGGTAGAATGGAAATTAGTGCTGTGTAAATCTATCGTGCCGTCCTCGTGCTGAACTGAAACTATGCACTTCATAGCTTTATTCACAGCATTTTCCAACTTATTTGATTGATAAAATTTTGAGTATGGTGATATGAAGGCACTGCATAATTTAATGATAAAATTCATTGAAGAATGAGCATTGGGAACCTGAAAAATATCTTTTACTCCCCCATCCCATCTACTATTTGGGTCACTTATTTGCCTGGTTAGTAAGGACTTAATTTTAGAATCATTAATGATCGAAAGTTTTTTTAAGAGTTCCTGATTCGCTACTCCACCTTCATTTGTAATTATGAAATTATTATCAATGGATAAAATGCCTAAGATTAACCCTGAATTTTTTATAAATTCTCTTCGTCCGTTAATATCGATTTTCATTTTTTTACAAACATATTTTCATAATGTAATGAACGGTCAAATATTCCCCCGCTATTTTCATAAAAATCACTTCCAAGATGGTAAACCCCATTTTTG
The DNA here is from genome assembly GCA_902609035.1 of uncultured Bacteroidota bacterium. The sequence goes on along the minus strand of CACLQG010000025.1, from coordinate 5,249 downwards.
GCTTTTACCCATGATCCGGTATTTTGAGGATGGTAGCTCATCATTTTTTCCCAATTTTTATAATTTTGATGACCATTACTTTCTATCAGTCCCAAGTTATTCATTCCTGGGAATGATTTCAGCCGAGCTGCTACATTTTTATTCCACTCAACAAGAATCGGATTAACAGTTAAATCAGCACAAAAACATGGAATATCCCGATCATGTGCCACTTGAGCTATTTTCATAGTCATGCTGAGTGTTTTTGCAATAGCTTTCAAGGCAATTGCTTTATAGCCCATTTCAATTCTATTAATAGCATCTAGATCTGTGTGGGCACTCTCATCAGCAGCCAAACGAATGGGGATATCAGAAACATCAATTTCTAAGGCTTCACTAAATGGCTCTTCAATTACTGATATTTGATCAAAAGCACCTATTTTCCAAGCATGATCAAGTAAACGCATCAATATTTCTTTTTTTTCATAACGACCGTTTGCATCAAAATAATAGGGTAGCTTTCCATCTTTAGAGTATTTGGTTCTTACATTTCCTATTGCACTATGAATCGCTGAAAGTCGAGTTTTATCTTTTTCAAGCATTTCCTCTTGTGAACCGGGTTGTCCAATTTTGATTTTCATGAAGAAATATCCTTCATCAACAGCTTTACTGATTTCATTAATTGGAATATTATAGGCCATAAGTGGAATTGCAGCAGCTTTTTTATGTTGGTAAGACAAACAGGGTTTATACATTTCAGGAATCATATCGTCAAAGGTTCTAAAACCATTTTCTTGAGCATACATCAGCCAAAGTGCATTGTCGATACCTACCAAGGAGTTAAGGGCGAATGTTTTTCTAAGATTGGGATTAGAGGTAACTTTTTTGGCATAAGAATAAACTTTAGGTAAAATTTCGTCCAATAAATTTACAGGACTGCTAAAGGTTTGTCCTTTGATAATTTGTTGAGCAAATTCAGTAACAGCATACATCAATGCGTTTCCAGCTGCTTCGGAATTTGATGAAAAAACATTTGCATCTGACCATAATACATTTTGAGTGCACAAACCTATTTGGTGCTGCCCAGAATAGCTCTCCAAATAGCTCATTGTTTGCCATATCTCACTCATGTATCCACCTTTAAATCCGAAGGGTCGAACCAAGGGTTCACGCTCAAAATTAGAATCGACTTTTTTAATTCGTATTTTTTTGAGTTGTTGAGTAGAATCCAGGCTGAAAAGGTTTACTGGATTATTTATAGTAAATGCACCTCCAGTAAGCAAACTGTTCCTTAAAAATGTTCTTCTATTTTGATGTTTCATATTTTAAGTGAGTTCATATTGACGGAGTTTTGATCTAATAAATCGCACGTCATTTTGGATTTTAGTAACCATAATTTTTTGTTTTTCAATTAATGAAAGTTTTTCGTCTTGTTTTTCCAACAAAGGATATTCAATATGTAGGGTAATGGGAGCTACTATATTCATTTTTTTTATCATTTTAAAAAATCCATCTAAATCTACAATTCCATGACCTAAGGGAACTTTTTTAATTTTTGCTTTACCATTAATTATTTCCCAAGTAAAATCTTTTAAAGCTAATGATCCTATTTTTGGAGCAATCATCTCTAGGGTAACTAGCCAAGACCTGTAACCTTCAATGAAAGCGTGATAAATATCAAATTGACTACTTATCCAATGACTAGATAAACTATCAAGTACACTAATCAAATCCCACAAAGGTGATCCAAAATAATTCCCAGTATGATTTTGGTAACCACCTTGAATACCATAATGTTTACTTAGATCTATTAGAGAATGAATTTTAGATTTAGCTAGCTCAATTGTTTGTTTTGCCGTTTCATTTTCATTATAACGAAAATAGCCTAGACGATAATGTTTTATTCCACTCCTAGCAGCGACACTTAGTATTTTTTTGGCATGGGGTGTTTGAGCACTTGTAATATTACTTACCATCATTTCAAGTTGCAACCCGTTATTTTTTGCCATCTCAGCAACAATAGGAAGATCTTTTTCAACATTTTCAGGTAACACTGAACCCCTTGGCCTTACAGTTAGATCTAAACCATCTACACCTCCCAATTTTAAAGTTTCAATCATAAAGTTATGACCATATTTATCCAGTGGTTTTGTAAAAAAATTAATGGAAAAATTTCTATTATTTTGAAAATTTTTTGAAGAATATAAAAAATTTGAAAATGGAATTGCAACTGATGAAGCAACTATTTTTTTGATAAAGCCTCTACGATTATTAATCATTCATTAATCATTATAATTTCCAGGGGGCTCTATATTGGTAATGTAAATAATCATTTGCTTTTTCACTGTTAGTGATCCTCTCTTCAACAGGATTCCACTCAATACGCTGTCCCAATTCAAGAGAAATATTTGCCAAATGAGCAAAACATGTGGAGCGATGACCTTCTTCTAAGGGGCAAATAGGTTCATCACTATTTTTTATGCAGTCCAGAAAATTTCTAATAAGATTTTCTGTAGAATCATTACTTTCGACTTTTTTCAATTGCTTTGTTGATGGCTCTAACAATTGATCCCAAGACTGAAACTGGCCTGGTTTTGAGGGTGAAACCACATAACCATTTTGACTTGCTAATAGATTTCCTTTAGAACCATTAAGTTCAACCTCACCAGGGTTTACACCTCCACCACTATTGGCTTCATGAATACTAAATTTTATAATTGCTTTTGAGGGCATTTCAAATAATACTTCCATGGTATCGGGTATATTCCGATCGTCTTCCACAGCATATTTACCGCCTGTAGCAGTAATAGCGATAGGTGCACTTTCTCCGAGCATCCAACGGATAACATCCATGTAATGAACACCCCAATTCCCCATTTGGGAGGAATATTCCTTCCACCATCGGAAAAAGTAGGGGGCGATGTTATACTGATATGGCTTATATCCTCTTGGCCCCAACCACATGTTCCAGTCAAAATCCTTTGGAGGAACCTCTGGTTTAAGAATTCCTATTCCATTTGGATACATGTTGCTGGTTCGTTGAGCACGAGCAGTAGTTACCTTTCCTATCAAGCCACCCTGAACCTCTTTTACTAATTTTTGATAAATTGGTGATCCCCTCCTATTTAATCCAACGGCACAAACTTTCCCATATTTTTTTTGAGCGTTGATCATTTCCCTTCCTTCTTTGATTGTGATTGTCAAGGGTTTTTCCACATACACATGTTTACCTGCCTCAAATGCATGTATAGTTTGCAACGCGTGCCAATGATCGGGTGTAGCGATACAAACGGCATCTATATCTTTTTGAGATAATAGTTTACGATAATCTTTATACTTTCTAACACTTGAAACTAACTTTTCATTCATTTTTGGGACTTTACCCATTTTAAGATATTTTTTAGATACGATAGACCGGTCTCTTAGAATATAGGGTTTATAAACATCGCAATATGCAGCAACCTCTACATCCTTATTTTTCATGAACCAATTAAGCAATTGAGAACCTCGATTACCTAAACCTATAAACCCTACTCTTATCTTATCATTTGAACCTAATACTTTTTTATCATAAGGGACTGAAAATACCTTTGAACCCAAGGCTAATCCAGCAGTTGAAAGTGCTGACTGCTTAATAAATTTTCTTCTTTTTGAATTTATTCTATCCATATTATTATCTTAATATTTTTCCCACATGAAATTTTCATAAAAGTTTTGTTTTTTTCAGTAATTTTTAATTATTCATAAGTGGTGTAGGATTTATTTTCCAATTTTTGTAGGCTTCGAGTTTTGCCCTGATTTGATGGGCATATTTTTCCTTATCACCATAAAAAAGTGAAATCGTGGGGATTGTAAATTTTGGATCTGCATTATTAATGGTGTGAGAATCATTGGACCATCCAATTTCATGAATGCCAGCACTACCATTTTCTGCAGGATAGGCCAAATAGTGGAATTGACGGGTATATCGTAGCAAATAGTTTTCAAGGCCCAAAGGTCCGCCTGAAGTGTGAAAAAGGTCAAAAAGGCCATAAACGGCATCATAGCCATCCTCTCCCATTACTAATTTTTGAGGATATCGTTTTCTTATTTCATTAGTATATTTAACAAGACCTTCGTAGGCTGAATAATCGGGACTATTTTGCCAGCGTAGGGTACCATCCAAAAAAACACCATCAATATCATAATTATCAAAAAGTTCTGACGTTTTAGAAATCATATAATCCAGATATTTAGGATGACCAAAATTCATAATTAAGCCCATAGTTTCAATTTGTAAATCTGTATTCCAATCCAGCCAATTTTGAAGTTCCACCTGACCAGAAGGTGTTTTTAGACCTGCTTCCATCATATTATTTTTTTTCAAAAACTTAAAAGTAGATAGATTTGGCCCTCCAAACATTAATACAACTTTAACACCTAATCGGTGCGCTTTTTTAACTAGACGTTTAAGTCCCTGGCTACCACCCATTCGGTTTTCTGGCTCATGTTCAGGATAATTTACGTAGTAACGTCCATCCCAAGCAGGTAAAAATGCTAAAATCTGTTGACCATTTATTGTTTGAGTAATCCATTCCAATTGTTCACCCATCTGATCATAAGTGTTAAAAACATATCCTGTCCAGTGCATGCCATGTAAAAAAGCAACCACTTTTAAATTATCAATCCACTCTGTATAAACTTTTTGTTTTCTTTTGTAGGGAGTAAGACCAAAATGTTGCTCCAGATCAACGCATCGTTCTTTAACAATCTCTAGTCTTGATCGATTTTTCCCCAAAACCCATTTAGGAGCTTTGATTTTGGTAGATATTTTTCGCATATCAGCGTCATGACTTAAAAGAACTACGGGCTCATTAGTCAGATGATCATATGAACAAGCAAATCCTTTTCTTCTGATTTTACGATCTTTTGAGAGTACGTGCCATTCTTCATCGGGAGTGGTGAAAAAAACTAGAGGCATAGTGGCGGCTCGTGAGGGATAACTGACACGAATGCCCTTCTTGTCTTTGAATCTCTGTACTCCTTTTGCCTGAGGTTGTTCAGAAACCATAAAATTTACGTCAATGCCCTTGATTAGTATCAATATAGTCTTTCCTAATTCTGAGGGGTGACTCGCTTCAGCAAAAATATTAATTCTTTCATCGGAACCCAGAGAAACTTTTAGTTCAATAGATCCCTCCGAAACCAATTGTCCGCCAGCAGAGGAAAGTGAGTTGCTTTTTAAAACAACTTCGTTTTCAGAAAGTTTTTTGATCTTTGATTGCTCTGGG
>CACLQG010000024.1 GCA_902609035.1 uncultured Bacteroidota bacterium | reverse complement strand
TCGAAAAAGTTTCGAATTTTATTTAACATTATTAATTAAACATTTATCAAATGAAAAAAGTATTATTAGGTCTTTTGGTTGTGGCTTTGACCGTCGTCGGTTGCCAAAACTATGATGACCAGTTTGATGCATTAAATGACGATATCAAGGATATTAATGCTGCAATTGTTACTTTGCAAGGTGTTAGTACCGCAGTTTCAAATTTGGATACTAAACTCACCGAACTACAAGGAACAGCGTTAACTGATTCTGATTTAGCTGGAATTTTGGCTGAGGTAACTGCTGTAAAAGCTGATGTTGCTGCGCTTAATATTTCAGGTATTGAGACAGAAGTTGCTAACCTAGACTCCGAAGTTGATCAAATCCTTGAAAAATTAGGAGATTTATTGTCTGCAAATGCATTTTACGAAGGAAACCTAATTATTAAAAATTTAGGTCAACTCGCAAATGCACATGAGCTTATTAAAACTGGAGCAGATGACCCTACAGTTACCGTTAGAGGTGGTGTAGATGTCGTTATTGGTACTGGTGGAGTTACTACAGATAGCATTGCTTCTGTTAACTTAATTTTAGCCAAAATAAGATCTGCGCAGGGTACTGTTTCTATAACATCTGAGGCTGCCGCAACTCTTCCTGCTTTTACTTATGGTCAAGCAAATGTCTTTTTTGACGGTGTTAGTGGTAAAGGTACTATTGCTTCTGAAAAGCTAATGACTATCGACGGTTACATGCACATTGAACACATTGATGGTGTAGTATCATACCCGGCTTTAGGAACTGTCGGAACATCGGTTACTGTTGTTGAAGAAACTTCTAAAGCTACTGTCACAACTTTGGCCTTGGCTTCTCTTACAGCTGGTACTGTACAAACTACTGCGGGCAATCTTGTTTTGCCAGGAGCGACAAATGTTCATCTTGGAGGTACTTTACCTGCTGTGGTTACTCTTGCTAAGTGTGTTGATTTTCAACATAGTACAGGAGGTTCTTTAGGTGATCTGACTTTAACATTAGGTGGAGCAGCTCCAACAATGACATTAGGTGCTACTAAACTAACTGGAAATACAATTATAAGTACTAAAGGAAATGTAAATCTTCCCAACGTAACTGAAATTGCAACTACATCTCTAATTTTACAGACAGCTAAATCTGAATTTCATTTTCCATTAGTAACTAAAATTACTGGTACAATCAGTGTTTCAGCTGAAGGAACCGTGATGGATTTTTCAAGTCTTAAAGAAATTGATATGCATCATCATGGGGCGTTTTTTCATGGAGTGGAAGCTTTGAACTTTCCTGAGCTAACCCATTTCACTACCGCTACTAGTACAGTTGCTACGCTTACTGCGCCAGCTGCTACTTCATTTACTGCACCTAAAATGGATACTACCTCTAGTATGATTGTTTTGAAAGCTGCTACTGCAAACACTATTTCTGTTAAGAATATTGCCAATACAGCGGCACCAATGTCTTACACTTTTGCTACTATTGAAAAGACAACAGATTTGACAGTTAGTGAGCAGAAAGGAGATTTAAATGTTTCTTATGCTACAGATTTAAAAACGCTTAATTTTACAGGTTTCCAAAATACTCCTGTAGGAGAAGATAATCAAACTAATATATTAACTATTACTGTATCTAATACTAAGTTGACTGATCTTACTATTGGCGCTTCTAGTTACTTGAAGACCTTAAATGTTACAGGAACTGCACTTGTAACATTAAATACAGCTGGTGCTATTATAAACACCAATGTGGTTAGTAATGCTGCTTTAACTACATTTGGGTTTGCTCACACTCACCTTCAAGGAGATAGAGAGTCAACTGTAAAGATTGGTGATAACGCTAAAATTGAGTCTGTTGACATGAGTTCACTTTCTAAAGTTGGTACAGTTTCAGTTACAGGGAATGCTAAATTAACATCACTTATACCTCCTAGTTCAACTGTATTAGCAACTTCTTTAGCCACTATCAGAGTAGATATATATAACAATAAGTTACCGGGTACATACACGCCTGCAACCGCTCCTACTGGAACAGTAACTTATGTTATGCCAACAATTACAAGTACTGTACTATCTGCTTTCAAACCTTGGATTCAAGCAAATATTGATGTTGATATTGCTGATCCTATCGGAGGATCTACAGCTGCTGAAATTGCTACTAATAGAGACAGAACTCATGCTGCTGCTGGTCATGTAGATTATGCTACTGGATCTGGTGTAACTGGCAATGCAGTTATATATCTTATGGATCTTGATGAAACTGATAATACAGCCACAGCAACTGCTGAGAAAGTTACGCTTCAAAGCTTAATGGCGGCTGATACTGCTGCAACTGCTGGAGCAACTGGTGGAGCAACTGATAATGATAATGATAATGCAGCCACACTTGGTGTTGGTACTGCAAGAGAATTAGCTACTATTCAATAGTCATTAATCTTTTTAAACATCAAGATGTATTTTTAACATCTTAATTTAAAAGAGCCTCCTTTTGGAGGCTCTTTTTTTATATAATAAATGGTACTGTGAGAAATAACAAAGTAAAAAATTGAATGATCAAAACGATAATAAAATGTGGATATTGCCTTTTGAGTAATAAGTGATGCAAATGATTTTGATCAGGTCTGAAAGGTGACTTTTTATTTATTACACGTATTATAAAAACCCTGAGTAAGTCTATCAAGGGATAAGAAATTAGACTGACGGCTAAAAGAGGTTTGTTAGCAGATAAGTTTTGCTTTAGTTGATATTCTGGCCCTAAAAGATAAAAAAGATAAATAACAATCAATGTTCCTAAAAATAATGAACCTGCGTCCCCTAAAAAGACTTTATAGTCTTTTTTGAAGTTAAAATAAAATAACGGTAGAAGACCTACTAGAGTAGTCATACCCAAAGCATATAATGGTGTTTGACTACTGGAAAAAAATTCAACTAATAAAATGACTTTTATCGTTTCGGTAATTGCCAATCCATCAATACCATCAATAAAATTAATAGAGTTTACAATTACTAAAAAAACAAATGTTGTAAAGAGCTGACTCGCTAATCGAGGGATTTCATTTATTCCTAAAACTCCATGAAAATTATCAATGACGAAGCCCTGATCAATTAATATTTTAGCTACTATGATTTGCAGAAAAAATTTCAACTTAAAATCGGCATTGTAAAAGTCGTCATAAACTCCAACGACAAACATTATCCCAAGCGGAATAAGAAGAGAAAAGTCAAAGGGCTCAATTTGATTTAAATAAAAATAAATTGAAAAAATAAAAAGCGTAAAAAAAATTGTGATTCCTCCGTTTTTAACGGCTTTTGATCGATGGACTGATCTGTGGTTGATAGCATCAAATTTTTTAAGCTTGATAAACCAGAACTTAAGAGAAAAACAGAGAACTATACTAATAATAAAAACTAGAAAATAATTAACTGAGTTCATATTTAGTCAAGAATTTATATCACAAATAATTTTTATATTGCAAGGTAATAAAGAAAAAATAAGAATGGCCAAATCTTACCCAAAGCAAACTTCGCTGGACACTTCAAATTTTTTCCCTTCATTACTTATATTAGCTTTTTTATTAGTAGGATTTGTTCCCAATTTGGAAGCGGTTGATAAAATTGCACCCCAATGGTTATACTTGAGTATAAATAATTTTCTATGTGCTCTTTTTCTATTTTATAATCGAAAAAATTTTAAAGAACAATTTTCGGTAATACTTAGTTCATTTATGAGTATTACATATATCGGATTTGTCCTTTGGGCAGGCCTGTCATATTTCTATGCAATTAACTCCACTGAAGTTTTAGTAAATATTGTAAGGCATATTAATACTCTTTTAATGTTTCTTCATCTAGGGATTTTGTTATATAATTTTAAAAATAAAAGCTTTCTAGTCTCTTTGGCTATAATGGCTATTCTTTCAATAGAAGTTTATGCTGTTTTACAGGAGGCAATGCAAATGTATAAGCAGGGAGGAATCAATCCTGGAATACTTAAGGGGGTTACAGCTAATAGAAATATAACTGCTTTCTCCATAGCTATAAAAATACCATATGTTCTATATTTAATTTTGAGATCAGACAAATTGTGGATTAAGCTAACCTTCAGCCTTTTAATTTTCTTAAGCTTATTTTGTTTGACAATGATACAAAGTAGGGCGTCTTTTGTTGCCGCAGTGTTGATCGGATTATTGATCTTTATTTGGTCGGCCACCCTATATTTTAAATCCCGATCATTTAAGGAATTTATTCCCAATGTATTTTATTTAGCACCTTTAATTTTGGCCTTATTTTTTAACCAAATTCTGATTTCAGACAAGGGAGCAGATGCATTATCTCGAGCAGCTTCAATTTCTATAAGCACCGACGATAGTTCTGTAAATCAAAGACTTCGTTATTATGAGGATGTAATAACTCACATTTCTAAAAACCCTATTTTGGGAGTAGGAATAGGTAATTGGAAGCTTACCTCAATTAAATACGATAAAGATGATATAGATGGATATATTGTTCCATATCATGCTCACAGCGACTTTATTCAGTTGGGAGCCGAATTGGGAATTCTAGGTATTTTCCTCTATATATTGGTATTTATTTTTGGTGCATATTTTGCTTTTTTTATTCTTTTTAAATCAGATTTAGATAATAAATGGTTTGTGTTAATTCTTCTTGCCTCTTTAGGGGTATACTTTGTTGATGCAAATCTGAACTTTCCTATTGCAAGACCTCAGGTTTTGGCCCCTTGGGCTCTCACTATGTCATTAATCACTTTTTATTATCATAAAGCTTCAAATAAAAAAGAGAATTTTACAAAGAATAAGATATTCACTTTTTTCCCAATTTTAACGATAATACTGATTATTCCATCAATTATAATTACACATACTACCTTTCAATCTTTAAAAGGGCAATTGGTGCTACTTAGAGATTTTAATTCAAATAATTTTTCTGTTCCTCTGAACAAAATAGACCATTTTACTCCAGAGTTACCGAATATAACTGTGACAACTATCCCAATGAAATCAATCAAAGCACGATACTATTATAATGCTAAAAAATATGATAAAGCCATATCACTTCTTAATGAAGGAATCCCCGCTAATCCATATCTATTTTTTAGTGAAAACCTTAAAGCTCAGATATTTTTAGTTCAAGGTAAAATTGACAGTGCTCATGTAAATGCTAAAAAAGCCTTTTTTGGATTACCCAAAAATGATCTTCATGCGGCTACTTATGCTCAAACCCTCCAAAAAGTAGGTATTAAAGAGGAAATATTAAATGTTTTCGATGTGATTAACGAAAAGTCTAGTTCTAATATTTGGAAAAACTTTCTAATAGTTCTTTCTCAAAAGATTGACCCACAAGATTCTTTAATGATTAAATTTTGTTCAAAAGCTGTCGAATTTTTCCCTGATGATAAAGAACTTTTTTCATTAAAAAAATTAGCTGTTGTTGGGCCAGAAAAAATCAATCAAGCTGCTGCTATTTCTCAATCTGCACAGCAATTATTTAATAAAACTCTTTATGTTGAGTCGGCTTTAGAGTACGAAAAAGCTGCGAAATTAGATCAATTAGAGTACGCCCATTTTGAAAATGCTGCTTCTGCTTTTTTTATGGCAGGAGATATGGAAAAGGCAATTAATTATTCCGATAATGTCATAAACCAGTTTAACCCCAAAACTGGTAAATCAGAGTATATAAATGGTCTTGCTTACTTAAACATTGGAGACAATCAAAAAGCTTGTGAATTATTACTAAAATCAATCAATTTTGGATTTAACCAAGCAAAAGGTACTTACGATCAACATTGTAATTAATATTAAATTACAACCCTAATGAAATATAAAATTGCTATTATTGGGTTGGGATATGTTGGGTTACCTTTAGCTAATGCTTTTTCCATAAAACATGATGTATTAGGTTATGACTACGATTCAGAGAGGGTAAAAGAACTCAATCAGGGCCTTGACCATACCAATCAAATTTCGACAAGGGATTTAAAAAAAACTCTCCAAGAAATTACCTTTACCGATAGATCTGATCTATTATCCGATTATAATATTTATATAATTACAGTACCAACTCCTGTTACCAGAAAAAAAGTACCAGACTTATCCTTTCTTATTAATGCTTCAAAAACAGTAGCTAAATATTTAAAAAAAGAGGATATTGTAATCTACGAAAGCACGGTTTACCCTGGTTGTACAGAGGAAGATTGTGTTCCTGTTTTAGAGGAATACTCTGCATTAAAATATAATATTGATTTTTTTTGTGGTTATTCACCAGAGAGGGTCAATCCAGGGGACAAGGTAAACAACTTGACCCAAATCAAAAAAATAACCTCAGGATCCACACCGAAGGTAGCGATGGTGATAGACGCGCTGTACAAGTCAATAATTGAGGCAGGGACATATCAAGCACCAACTATTAAAGTAGCTGAAGCTGCTAAGGCTATTGAGAATGCTCAGCGTGATCTCAATATTTCATTTGTAAATGAGTTGGCTTTGATTTTTGATAGAATGCAAATTGACACTAATGATGTATTAGAGGCAGCTGCAACTAAGTGGAATTTTTTCCCCTTTAAACCAGGGCTAGTGGGGGGGGGCATTGCATAAGCGTTGACCCCTATTTTTTATCATATAAAGCCACTGAATTGGGTTATAAACCTGAAGTAATTTTATCCGGTCGAAATGTAAATGATAGTATTCCGAAATTTGTTGCTTATAAAGTTATCCAATTAATGCGACAAAGGGGAATTTTCAAAAAAAAAGCAAAAGCACTGATTTTGGGAATCACTTTTAAAGAGAATTTTAATGATATCAGAAACTCAAAGGTTCCAGAGATATACAAAGCTTTAGAGGCTGAAGGTCTTGAGGTAGAGGTCTATGACCCTTTGGCCAATCCTGAGTTGGTAAAAAAAGAATTTGGAATTTCACTCAGCAAAACCCCAGGTAAATATGAGGCAGTAATCTTTGCAGTGGCGCACCAAGTATTTCTTGAAAAGGGTGTAGGAAATTATAAAAACTCTAATGGAGCTGTACTATATGATATTAAATCAGTTTTAAGTAAAGATATAGTTGATGGAAGACTTTGATCTTTCAGTTTGGAGTGGAATTTTAAACTCGCTTAAGTAATTGGTTACATAAGAGTTTTTTTTCTTTCGGATTTACTTTAATTATCCACATATAAACATACACTAAAAAAACTTGATAAATAGCTTGCATTTTTATCTAATATCAAGTACTTTTGTTACTAAATAATATTTAAATTCATTTGATAAGAAATTTCCCCTTTAGTTAAATTTGTTAAATTTCAATTTTTTTAAAGGGGTTATTTTTAAAAGTGATGAAAAAAAAATGGTTTGTCATCTATACCCGCCCTCGTCAGGAGCTTAAAGTTGCTGAGAAGCTTAAAGCTTTGGGTATTACAAACTACTGCCCAACAGTAAACCTTATCAAACAATATTCAGATAGAAAGAAAAAAATTAAAAAACCCCTGCTTTCCTCCTATGTTATGGTACAACTATTGGATTGTGAGCGAAGTAGGGTATTTTCCTGCCCTGGTGTTGTGAGATATCTATTTTTTCTGGGTAAACCCGCAGTGATTCGCTCTGCTGAAATTGAGCTTATGCATAATCACTTAAACGGGGTATATAATGACATTGAGACGGCTGCCCTTTCCTTAGGTTCAACCTATAAGATCCCTCAGGGTCCTTTTTCAGGACTTAGAGGAAAAGTAGTTGAAACTAATAAATCAAGAGTTAAATTAGTGCTAGAATCATTAGGGATGATTATCACCCTTAAAAAGGAAGCAGCCTAACCTTAACTTTAATAAAATACTTGGTAAAATATCTTTTTCTAATGGGACAGATGTGGCGGAGCCATGAAAAAAAAATTAAGTTATGCTAGGTGAACTCATCACTTCTAAAACGCGCTTACGTCTACTTATCAAATTTTTTATATCTCAAGCGAATCGTGGCTATCTCAATGGATTAGCAAGTGAGATGGGAGAATCTACAAATGCTATTCGTAAAGAGCTTAATCACCTCCAAGGCGCCGGTTATTTGGAAAAAGTAAAGGTGGATAATAAAGTAGAATACAAAGCCAATGTAAAGCATCCCCTTTTTGAGGTAATGCAAAAAGTAGTATTTAAACACCTTGGGTTGGAGGATGTCGTTGACACAGTCTTAGAGCGGATGGGAGATGTGGATCAGATTATCCTAGTTGGGGACTACGCCAAAGGAAATGATTCGGGGCTAATTGAAGTTTTTTTAATTGGCCAAGGGCTTAATATGGATTATATAGTCCAGCTGGAAGATAAAATAGAAGATTTGATTGGTCGAAAGGTTAGTTTTTACTTAACCTCAAAGTTTTTAGCCGATAGAGAACATATTGTATTATTTAATTCTAATGATAAATGATTTCATTAGAGACTGAAGAGAGATCTTTTTGGTATTTTTCTCTTTATAACAATAATATCAAGAAGTTTAAAGGCATAATCTTTATTTTAATTTTTTACTAATGTTTGGGATTAAAACAAGGGAAGTAACACCGAGGGAGCTATTTATAAAAAAAGGAATAGGACTCATTAGAAGGCTTGTAGTTAAAATTCTTTTTTTTGATTTATAAAAATAAGATGAAAATTAAAAGCATTTGTTGTATTGGAGCGGGTTATGTAGGAGGTCCCAGCATGGCAGTGATTGCCCTTAAATCTCCAAAAATTAATGTAACGGTCGTAGATGCGAATCCGGAGAAGATAAAAGCTTGGAGTGGCCCTTTAGACCAGTTACCGGTTTATGAGCCCGGTCTGGCTGAAGTGGTGAAAGAGGTAAGAGGTAGAAATCTATTTTTCTCTTCTGACATTGCAGGTAATATTGAAAAGGCTCAGATGATCTTTATTGCTGTCAATACTCCCACTAAAACGGAAGGGGCAGGAGCAGGAATGGCGGCTGATCTTTGTTATGTGGAGGCTTGTGCTAGGGATATAGCTAAATTCTCCAAATCAGATAAAATTGTCATTGAAAAATCGACCTTACCAGTTCGTACAGCTGAGAAAATAAAGGAAATATTGGAGGAGAATAATAACGGAGTTCATTTTGAAATTCTTTCAAATCCTGAGTTTTTAGCGGAGGGAACAGCTATTGAGGACCTTTTTAAATCAGATCGTGTTTTAATTGGAGGAGATGAAACAGAATCAGGGCAAGATGCGGTTCATGCTTTAGTAGAAATTTATTCGAATTGGATTCCAAATAAGAAAATCCTAACCACCAATGTTTGGTCTTCTGAATTGGCTAAGTTAGCTTCTAACGCCATGCTTGCTCAAAGAATTTCATCAATTAATTCTCTTTCAGCTCTCTGTGAAAAAACAGGGGCTAGCGTTGAGGAGCTATCAAAAGCTATTGGAATGGATCACCGGATTGGACCACATTTTTTAAATTATTCAGTTGGATTTGGAGGAAGTTGTTTTCAGAAAGATATTTTAAACTTGGTTTATTTATGTAAAAAATTTGGTTTAGATGAGGTAGCAGAGTATTGGCATCAGGTAGTAAAAATTAATGACTATCAAAAAAATCGTTTTGCTCAAAAGATAATTGATCATTTTGGTGGAGATTTAACCGAGAAAAGAGTTGCCATTTTAGGGTGGTCTTTTAAGGCGAACACTAATGATTCGAGGGAATCTGCAGCTATTTATGTCACGGAGAGATTGTATAAAGCTGGAGCAACCCTTGAAATTTTTGATCCAATGGTCCCCCAAAACAAAATTTTAGATGACATTAAAAATTATTGGACCAATATAGATGACTTAAAATTTATAAAATCAAGATTAGTTTTTTTGGAGGAACCAAAACAAAAATTTGAAAAAAGTGATATTGTTGCAATTTTAACTGAATGGGAAGAATTTAAATCATATGATTACTCTCAAGCAACATTATTTGATGGAAGAAACTTAATAAAATAAAAAATGTTTGACAATAGTTCAATACTTATTACTGGAGGTACAGGATCTTTTGGAAAGAAATTTGTTCGCATGACTTTGGAAAAATTTAATCCTAAAGCTCTTATTATTTTCTCAAGAGATGAAATGAAGCAATGGGATATGGCCGAGAAATATAGTGACGATCAAAGGGTAAAATTTATTATTGGAGACGTGAGAGATAAAGAACGCCTTTCTAGATCATTGGACGGTGTAGACTACGTTGTTCATGCAGCAGCAACAAAAATTGTTCCAACTGCAGAATACAATCCATTCGAATGCGTAAAAACCAATATTAATGGCGCCATGAATGTTATTGATTCTTGCACCGATAAAAAGATTTTAAAAGTTGTGGCCCTTTCAACAGATAAAGCCAGTAATCCAATTAATCTTTATGGAGCGACAAAGTTAGCATCAGATAAATTATTTGTTGCAGGGAGCTCACATTTAAATTTAAATAAGACTAAATTTTCAGTAGTACGCTATGGAAATGTTATGGGGTCTAGAGGCTCTGTAATCCCATTTTTCTTAAGGAAAAAAGAAGAGGGCATGTTACCCATTACAGACGATCGTATGACTCGATTTATGATTTCACTGGAAGAAGGAGTTAAATTAGTATGGCATGCATTTGAAGATATGTTAGGAGGTGAAATTTATGTCAAGAAAATACCGTCTATGAATATCACTGATATAGCTAGAGCTATAGCACCAGAAGCAAAGCAAAAAATTATAGGTATACGTCCAGGAGAAAAACTTCACGAACAAATGATTGGTGTAGAGGATTCACCTCATACATTTGAATATGACGGGTATTTTAAAATTCTCCCAGCAATTCATAACTGGTCAAAAGACCCGAGCCGCATTAAGAACGGTAAACCAGTCCCTGAGAATTTTCTGTATAGCTCAGACAACAATAAAGATTGGATGACAATAAAACAGTTAGTTGAATGGATATCGGTCAACAATAATAAAATAGGATTAATTTAGAATGAAGACAATTGTATTTACTGGTGGGTCAAGTCTTTTAGCACAAAGCTGGATTAACAAAAAAAATAGTCGTTTTAATTTTATTTTAGGTATTCACAAAAGGCAACTAAATGAAATTAAAAATAAAATTTTTGTATTCAATTATGAAAATGTAGAAGAATTGACTCGTCAATTAGTTAAAGTTAAAGCAGATTTAGTTATTAATTGTATTGGCTTAACTAGTGTTGAAGAGTGTGAAGAAGATTTTGAATTAGCTTTCAAAACAAACGTTATTATTTCTGGTAATATAGCTCAAGCTTGCCAATCAATTAAAATAAAATTAGTTCATATTTCCACTGATCATCTTTTTGATGGCAATTCAGCTTTCAATGATGAGGAAAAACTTAAAGTACCCTTAAATAATTATGCAAAAACCAAAAGTGAAGGAGAAGACGCAGTAATACAAAATTACCCAGAGGCTCTAATTATTAGAACAAATTTTTTCGGCTTGGGCCCTAGTTACAAGCCTTCATTTTCTGACAAAATTTTAAATAATTTAGAAAAAGGAAAATACTCAAAGTTGTTTAAAGACGTTTACTATACTCCTGTATCAGTTGAGACTCTCAAATCAAAAGTGTATCAATTATTAGAAAAAAAAGCAAAAGGTATTTATAATATAAGTTCTAATGAGCGCCTGACAAAGTATGAGTTTGGATTGCTATTAGCAAAATTTTTTGGATATAGTGAAGAATTTATAAAGCCAATTAGTATAAACGAAATAAACAATCTTACCAAAAGACCTAAAGATATGAGTTTGAGTAATCACAAACTGAGTACTTTTCTTTGTAATTCAATCCCTTCTCTAGATGAGCAATTAAAAGAAATTAAATCAAAAAACACAAAAAAGAGAACGGTTATTCCTTATGGACGACAGGATATTAATAAAAAAGATATTAGATCAGTAGTTAATATTCTTCAGTCAGACTATGTCACTCAAGGGCCAACAACATTAAGATTTGAAAAGCGAATAGCTGATTATTGTGGCGCCAAATATGCTCATGCATGTAATAGTGCAACGAGTGCATTACACATAGCATGTTTAAGTTTAGGGGTTTCTAAAGGTGATTTAGTATGGACTAGTCCAATTTCATTTGTTGCCTCTTCTAACTGTGCACTTTATTGCAATGCGGACGTGGATTTTGTCGATATTGATCCCATAACTTATAATATGTCACCTAGAGATTTAGAGAAAAAATTAATTGAAGCTCAATCAAAAGACCGGTTACCTAAAGTTGTGATACCAGTTCACTTATCAGGACAAAGTTGTGAAATGGATAAAATTCATGCCTTGAGTAAAATTTATAATTTCAAAATAATAGAGGACGCTTCGCACTCTATCGGTAGCTCATATAAAGGTAAACTAGTTGGGAATTGTGAATATAGTGACATTGCTGTTTTCAGTTTTCATCCTGTTAAAATAATTACTACTTGCGAGGGGGGGGATGTGCTTGACAAATGACTCAGAACTTTCTAAACTATTAGCTAGATACCGAAGTCATGGTATTACAAGACAAGCTTCCGAGATGAGTAAAACACCAGATGGACCTTGGTATTATGAACAGCTTAACTTGGGTTTAAACTATAGAATGAATGATGTTCAAGCAGCTCTTGGCTTGAGTCAGATGGATCGTTTAAATGATTTTGTAGAAAAGCGAAGAAAAATTGCAAAAAGATATGATGAGTTATTGGTAAACTCTATAGTCCAAATACCAAAACAGCATCCTGATACAAATTCATCTTGGCATTTGTATATAATTCGATTAAAGAAAAACTCTAATTTATCACATAGGCAATTGTTTGAATCTTTTAGATCTGCAGGAGTTCTGGTAAATATTCATTATATACCAATATACAGGCAACCTTATTATAAAAAGCTAGGGTTTTCAGAAAAGGGATTTGATGAGTCAGAAAAATATTATAAGGAAGCGATTAGTATTCCAATTTTTCCCGAACTAAGCCTTGAAGAACAAAAAAAAGTCGTTGATTTAATAGAACAGCCTGTCGGATTTCAAAATTTATTTTAATATAAAATGAATAACTATAATATACTAGAAACTTTCTCATCCAAAAAATTTAAAGCCATTCGTAGAAAAGAATTTAATTGGACAGAAATATATACGAAAATAAATAATCCATTGGTTTATTACAGAGAAAATTATATTGATTTTAGATTAGAGTGTTTGAAAGGAACAGAACTAGAATGCCTTGATATCTCTTTTGGCATTAAATTGGAAAATAAAATAATTGGATTAATGCCTCTGTTTTTTATAAGAAAATCAAACAATAATGAGCTAAGTTTTCTTGAAAATAGTGTTTATCCGATTAAATTTATTTCAACAATTTCACCAAATTTAAAAAAAGAGATAGCTAATCAAATTATTACAGGGATTTTAATTCTTTCTGAATTATTAAAAATAAAAAAATTAACTTTTATTGATCAATTGATCCCTTCAAAAAAATTGAGTCTTTGGCACAAAATATTACTTCAGCACAATTTTAAATGCCATATAACAAGAGAGTTATTTACGAATTTAAAATTAGATTACTTGGATTTGAAAAAACATTACCGCAAAAGTTATAAATCATTAATTTCAAAAGGTTCTAGGATTTTAAAACCTTATAAATTTAATGGAGATGATGAGACTGTTTGGCAAGAGTTTAAATTACTTCATTTTAAAGCAGCAGGAAGAAAAACACGTTCTGACAGAAGTTGGGATCTTCTATTCAAAGAAGTTATGAAT
Organism: uncultured Bacteroidota bacterium; assembly: GCA_902609035.1. The sequence continues at coordinate 2,058 of CACLQG010000024.1, read as the reverse complement.
AATAATTCTTCATTTTACTATTGTACGGATCAAAATGGTATTATGGTTGGAGGATCTTTTATAATGGAAAATGATTTTGAAGCAATATATGCTGTAGCAGCCTACAATAGGGAATTATTTAATCTTCCCATAGGCCATTTTCTCCAAGATTTTTTAATAAAAGATCTTTTGCAAACAAAAAAACATTGGTATAGGTTGGGCAGAAAATTTCATGAGATGGATTTAGATAGACCAACAAATAAAGAAATACAAATAGGAAAATTCAAAAGTGGTTTTTCAACAGATTCAATTGCTAATTTTAGGTTTTCACTAATATAATAATGAGTTATAAAAGTTATTTTTTATGGCCAAAAATAAGTTTAAAAGCATCAAGTTTTTTTGGAAATTGTAGTTTAAATAAATTAGAGAGATTATTTGGAAATATGTTTCCCTCAGGATATCCTATAATTTGCTCAAGTGGAAGAGTTGCTCTATATATAGCTATCATTGAATCTAACCTTGGAAGACAAGATAAAATAAAGTTATTCCCATATGCTAGCCATTGTGTTATTAACACAATCTCAAGATTAACTACTCCTATTTCTTACGAATTTAAATCCCTAAATGAAATAATTTATCATCAATGGGGAATTACTTACATGGAAAAATGTAATCCAATTATTGAAGATAGTGTAGATAGTCTTTATGAAAATAAAACTCCGTTATTTAGCTCTGGTGCCAACTACGAGATATGGTCACTATCAAAAATTTTAGGAACATCCTCAGGAGGAATTTTGTGGTGTAAAAATAGATCTGATGCAATTCGGATAAAAAATAAAATGAAAGGGAAGAGAAATGTACTAGTATCCTGGATTCTTAGATTACTTAGTTTGAAATATAGCATTTTCTATGAGTTTTGGGAAGGAACAGAATACGGATACAAAGGGTTATCATTGCTTCAGAGAAATGAAATTTATAATAGCATCAAATCATGGGATAAATTGGTTTCAGACAGAAAAGATAAATTAAGATTATTTATCAATAGATCGCTATTAAAAGATCAAAAGATTAGTGGTAGGTTTCCAAGTTGTTTACCAATTTTAACAAATAGAAATGAAGATGAAATTGAAAAAATGGGATTTTCAGTTGGATTGAGACACTATTATGATGGAGTAAGATTAATTAAAGTTTTTCCTTTACCTATCCATCAAGATGTAAGCATATCATTTTTAAAAAATGTTTTAAAGAAGATTTAGATGCAAAAGACTAAGAAATACATAGGGGTAGCGGAAAGCAAAAAAGATATTATTTCTGCAAATTCTTTAGTCAAAAAAATCTTCTTTAATGATGATTTTAAAAAACAATTTATTTTCCCCGAGGAAAGTTTGAAAAGAGAAAATATTGTAATTATTAAACACAACGAATTATTAGTAGCTACCTGTTTTATTCATAATCGAATTTTTTATTTTAGAGGAGATAAAATAGAGGCTTCATTTCTAAGTTATATTTGTGTAGATATCAATCACCGTGGCAAAGGGATATCGAAAGATTTAATGAATAAAGCCATTGAGTTATGCGAAAAAAGAAATAAAATCGTAAGTTTTGTAATTGCAAGAAAAAAAGCAGACTTCTTTTATAATCAATTTTCATTTTTTGGGTTTTCTAATTATCCAACTCTTACAATTAAATCTATTCCTAAAACTTACACTAAGGACAAATTCTCGTTCAAAGAAATTGATATATCAGATTTACCAGTAGTTGAAAAAATATATGATAATATATATAAATCATTACCTGGATCTTTCTATAGAGACCTGAGAGATTGGAAATTTATTTTAAAAAAATCAAAATTATTGAAAGTATTTTTAAAAGTTATTCTTGATAAAAAAAATACCATTAAGGGATACGTCGCCTATAAAAAAAACCAAATTTTTGAATTTGCTTTGAAAGAAGATGTTAATTATACTAATGTAATCATCAATTTTAATGAAAAGAATGAACACGATTCTTTAATATTCAACCTTGGAACAAATCATCCAATAACTCCGTTTCTCAAAAATTATGATATTACATATACTA
>CACLQG010000023.1 GCA_902609035.1 uncultured Bacteroidota bacterium | reverse complement strand
TGAACAGAATAACACTGCAATCATACTAAGGTTAATTGAACTCAGGAAGAAAAGAGCCAAATTACTTGGCTATGAATCCCACGCAGCTTTTGTGTTGGAGGAACGCATGGCGACTTCAGAGAAAAATGTAAAAAGCTTTTTAGAGGATTTGTATGAAAAAGCATACCCATGCGCACAAAGCGAGTGGAAGGAAATGGAAAAATTTGCTTTAGATAATCTAGGACTTTCAGTCATCGAAAAATGGGATACTGCCTATGTTTCAGAAAAACTAAAACTGGCAAAACTGGATTTGGATGAGCAAAAACTAAAACCCTATTTCTCATTGGAAAATGTCAAAGCAGGAGTCTTTGATATTGCTGGTAGATTGTATGGACTTAGCTTTAAAAAAAATACAGCTATCGAAGGCTATCATCCCGAAGTAGAGGTTTATGAAGTCTATAACCGTGTAGGGACTTTTTACGCCCTATTGTACACCGATTTTTTTCCAAGACCTGGGAAAAGAAACGGGGCATGGATGACCTCCTTCCGTGGACAGAAAGAAGGACAGCGGCCCCATATTTCTATTGTCTGTAACTTTTCTAAACCCACCACCAGAACCCCTTCCCTACTTACCTTCCAAGAGGTAACCACTCTCTTCCACGAGTTTGGTCATGCTCTTCACGGGATTTTAGCCAATACTACCTATGAGGGGTTGAGTGGCACCAATGTGTTTTGGGATTTTGTTGAATTGCCCAGCCAGATTATGGAAAACTATTGCTATGAAAAAGATGCCCTTAAGCTTTTTGCTAGACATTACGAGACTGATGAGCTCATTCCCATCGAATACATTTATAAAATCAAAAAAATAGCTCACTTCCAACAAGGTTTACAGACATTAAGACAATTGGGCTTTGGGTTTTTGGACTTGTCCTACCATAGTAATATGGCCACTGAAATTAAAAATATAAAGGCCCATGAAAGCCAAATTTTGAAACGAGTACAGTTTTTAAAAGACTATCCCGATAGTTGCAGTAGCACTGCCTTTTCACATATTTTTCAAGGAGGTTACTCCGCAGGCTATTACAGCTACAAATGGTCAGAGGTATTAGATGCCGACGCTTTTGAACTATTTCTGGAAAAAGGCATTTTTGATCCCAAAACTGCCAAATCTTTTGAGGATAATATCCTCTCAAAAGGTGGAACCGAGCATCCCATGACTTTATATAGAAGGTTTAGAGGAAAGGCCCCCGATCCCAAAGCATTACTTAAAAGAGCGAGATTGGTAGATTAGTAGATTCCGAATGATTATTTCTAAGCTTGGTAAAGCACGAATAAAGTTATTGGGGAAAATTTTAAAGCCTTGGTCAAGGCCAGTAGAAAATTGATTCCGATATTTAATATTACCCATTCAACTCTTACTATTTTGACTCTGAGGAATATCTGGAACATATCTCAATTCGTATTTAGTCACGTTTTCTGATTAAGCAGCCTATTTAGCTGCCTTCCAAAATTCCACTTTCATAGCCACCAAACCATTATTTTAAAAGTCATATACCAAAAACCCTACTCCTTTTTCCAATTTAAAAACCCGCCTTCTAGGTCATAGATTTTTTGAAATCCAAGGGAAACCATCACTTGAGCGGCATAAAGGCTTCTTCTACCCGAGCGACAATAGACCAATAGGGTATCCGATGGGCAAAGTTTTTGAATTGCTATTATAAAGGTATCGTCTTTTACATTAATATTTTGCGCTCCTTGAATATGTCCTTCTTCAAACTCTTCTGGGGTTCTTACATCAAGTATGGTATAGCCCTCTGCAATCAGAGCTTGGTATTCCAATTTTTTGAGCACCTCAACCTTTGGCGGCTGCAAGAAAAAGAAAAATACCAATAAAAATTCTCTCATTATATAAGATTATGCCTTAAAACTAACCATAAAATTGGAATTCCTTCTACCCAAAAGCTGCTAAAATATCTGGATTGTTCTCCTTTTGAAGTCAATACTGCAGCCATCAAGAGCAATACTATAAATGTATTGAGCGCAGTATATTCTGATGTAAGGAAGTAGCCTTCCAACACTATAAAAGATACAAGTAAGATCACGCCAAACATTTTTGTTTTGGGGATACCCCATTTTTGGGGCCAGGTGGATAAATGGGGGTCGTCCATTTTAAGATCTCTAATTTCAAAAGGAAGTGTAGCAACCAGTACAAAAAGGTAACGCTGAAGGGTATAAAAGCAAGACCACTCGGTAAGCGGGATATCGGCAATACTCAGTGGTAAAAAAACTGTGGTAATTACCCAGCTAATTGCAACTAAGTGAATTTTGAATCCCCTGAATCCCCTAAAATTAATTTTTAATCCAGGTAATGGCAAACAGTAAATCAATACCAATACAAGAGTCAAAAAAAGTAGTAACTGACTGGATAAAGGCATTAAAAAAAACCTAGCGAGAAACAGAAGTGCAGATATCAAGAGGAATCCTAATAAAATAGAAAAACCCTTAATTTTGATTTCTTCCTTATTGATAAGAAAACGATGAAATTTGATAAAGTTATAGCCCAAAAAAGTAGCGGTAAAGCAGATAATTAGATCGGAATTAGTCAGTAAAAAATGAAAATCCAGAGCGGTAATTTGGGCGAGTGCCAATACAGCTAAACCCACGTGAAAGTTGAATTTAATATAGCTCTCAAATACCTTACTTAACCATCTCACGTGACAAAAGTATCTGTAAACTGTTAATAACTAGGATTTTTGTTCAAAAAAAATGGAGAAATCAATTTAAGGGGGTCAAAAAGAGCTGGATCTAAATGCTAATTTTGTTCAAATCATTAATGTTATGCAATCGGATAAATTTGCTTTACGCCATATAGGCCCAAATGAGGAGGAAATCACAAAAATGCTAGCTGCCTTGGAATTAGATTCCCTTGAGGGACTCCTTTCAGAAACCCTACCAGAGGAAATCAGACTGCCACAACAGTTGACCCTTCGGGAGGGAATTAGCGAGTACAGATTTCTCAATAATCTACGGGCTCTTTCTAATGAAAACAAATTGTTCGAAACTTATATTGGTTTGGGTTACAACCCAACAATTACCCCGGCTGTAATTCAGCGGAATATAATGGAAAATCCTGGTTGGTACACCGCCTACACCCCCTATCAGGCAGAAATTGCCCAAGGGAGACTGGAGGCGCTGTTTAATTTTCAAAGCATGGTTTGCGATCTTACTGGGATGGAAATTGCTAATGCCTCTTTGTTAGATGAAGCGACAGCGGTTGCGGAGGCCATGTCATTAAGTTATTTGGTACGTTCACAAGAGCAAAAAAAAGCCGAAGCCAAGAAGCTTTTTGTGTCAGATGATATTCTCCCCCAGTCTTTGGCGGTATTAAAAACCAGAGCCTTACCACTGGGTGTAGAATTGGTAAAAGACAATGCCGAAAAGATAGAATTTGACGCCTCTTTTTTTGGAGCTATTTTTCAATATCCAAGCAAAGATGGTGCCATCACAGATCTGCCTGCATTGGTGAATAAAGCCAAAGCTTTTGAACTGAAAACCATAGTAGCGGCAGATCTGCTGAGTCTTACCCTATTGGAAGCTCCAGGTAGTTATAATGTGGATGTTGTGGTAGGCACCACCCAGCGTTTTGGTATTCCACTGGGTTATGGTGGGCCGCATGCGGCCTACTTTGCAACCAAAGTTGACTACAAGAGAAACATCCCTGGGAGGATCATCGGACAAACCCGAGATCAGGATAATAACCGAGCTTTTCGGATGGCTCTTCAAACCAGAGAGCAACACATCAAAAGAGACAGAGCAACTTCCAATATCTGTACCGCTCAAGTTTTATTGGCGGTAATGGCGGGAATGTATGCGGTATATCATGGTCCTAAAGGATTAAAAAGAATTGCCAAAAGGATACATTTAAATGCTGCCAAACTTGAAAAAAAATTAATGGACTTGGGATTGACCCAACTCAATACCTATTATTTTGATACTCTGAGAATTAGAATCAATGCTGCCGCTGTAAAAGCCAAAGCAGAAGAAAATGAAATCAATTTCAACTATATCGACGAGGAGACAGTAGCGATTGCTATCAACGAAACAACAGATGAAGTAGCGCTTTTAAAAGTGCTGAATGTCTTTGAAAATGTCGTTCATCAAAAAAACATTAATGGAAAAGTAAAAATTGAAAATCACCGCTATCCACTTGGTCAAAAGAGAAGGAGTCCTTACCTAGAAAATAAAATTTTCAATTCTTTCCACTCTGAAACCAGTATGATGCGCTACATAAAAAGTTTGGAGCGTAAGGATTTGGCCTTAAACCATTCGATGATTTCCTTGGGTTCTTGTACAATGAAACTGAATGCCGCAGCAGAGATGTTGCCTTTGAGCTGGCACAGGTGGTCGAATGTCCATCCTTTTGTTCCTTTATATCAGGCCAAAGGTTACCAAAAGATGCTGCAACGATTGGAAAATCAACTTACAGAGATTACAGGATTCAATGCTACCTCTTTACAACCTAACTCAGGTGCGCAAGGAGAATATTCTGGGCTAATGGCGATCCGAGCCTATCACGAATCCAGAAACGACACAAATCGAAATATTTGTTTGATTCCCTCTTCCGCTCACGGGACAAATCCAGCCTCGGCTGTAATGGCAGGTATGAAAGTAGTGGTTGTAAAAACAGATGAACTGGGGAATATTGATTGGGTAGATTTTTTGGAGAAAACAGAAGAGAATCGTGAGCATTTGGCCGCTTTAATGATTACTTATCCTTCCACTCATGGTGTTTTTGAAGCAAACATCAAAGACATTACATCCAAAATCCATGAATGTGGAGGACAGGTGTATATGGACGGTGCCAATATGAATGCACAAGTTGGACTGACAAGCCCCAAACAAATTGGTGCGGATGTTTGCCATTTAAACTTGCATAAAACATTTGCTATTCCCCATGGTGGGGGAGGCCCAGGAGTAGGTCCCATTTGTGTGGCGGAGCATCTGTCGCCTTTTCTGCCCCAACACCCTCTCGTGAGCACGGGAGGAAGCGATTCAAAAGATACCATTTCCGCTGCCCCATGGGGATCGGCTTTGGCGTGTTTGATTTCCTACGGCTATATTGAAATGCTGGGCGGTAGCGGATTGACAAAAGCAACGGAAATAGCAATTCTCAATGCCAATTACATCAGTAAAAGACTGGAAGGAGCTTATGATATTTTATACACAGGAAATAAGGGAAGGACGGCTCATGAGTTAATCATAGACTGCCGTCCTTTTAAGAAGTTTAAAATCGAAGTGGTGGACATCGCCAAACGTTTAATTGATTATGGATTTCATGCCCCTACGGTTTCTTTTCCTGTGGCAGGAACCATGATGATTGAACCTACAGAAAGTGAAAACCTTGAAGAAATAGACCATTTCTGCGATGCGATGATTTCCATTAGGATGGAGATCAATTCTGGGGAAGAAACCAACATAGCAATACTAAAAAATGCCCCTCACACTCTAGAGATGGTTACAAATGATAAATGGGAGTTTCCCTACTCTAGAAAGAAAGCAGCCTATCCATTACCTTTTGTTGTAAACAATAAGTTCTGGCCTTCAGTGAGAAGAGTGGATGAAGCCTTTGGAGATCGTAATTTGGTTTGTAACTGTTCATCCATAGAAAATTATGTAAGCGTCTAATTTATTAGGGTTTTTTACTTAATTGCTTTACGATATTAACCCTACCATATGATTTGGGTGTCATACGCTTTTTTCCAATTTTTAAAATTATCAACAATAATAAAGTACTATTGTAATGGTATTATGAGTTATAAAATCACTGGAAGCGGGAGTTTTATTCCCTCCATTGTTCAACAAAACAGTGCTTTCTTAGGACGTTCTTTTTTGGACAACCAAGGAGAAGCCTTCGGTGTGGACAATGAAACCATTATTGATAAATTTAACTCAATTACAGGAATTGAGGAGCGTAAGTATATTGCTCCAGAATTAAAAACTTCGGACATCGCTCATTTCGCAGCTCAAAAAGCTATAAAAGATGCCCAAGTTGATCCAGAAACCATTGATTACATCATTGTAGCCCACAATTTCGGAGACATTACCAAGGAGAGCAAGCAAATCGATACCTTGCCCAGTCTGGCCTCTAGAGTTAAAACCAAGTTGAAAATCCAAAACCCCAAATGTGTGGCTTACGATCTTTTGTTTGGTTGCCCAGGATGGGTAGAGGCATTGATCCAAGCCCAAGCTTATATCAAGGCAGGAATGGCCAAAAAGTGTTTGGTTATTGGTGCAGATGCACTTTCTAGGGTTGTCGATCTTCATGACCGTGATTCTATGATCTATGCAGATGGAGCAGGCGCTACCCTACTAGAAAAATCAGGACAAGAAGGAGGAATTTTATCCCACAGCACTTTGACCTATACCGCCAATAATGAAGCGGATTATATTTTTTATGGACAATCCTATAACAAGAAGAAATTAAATGGCGATAAGTTCATAAAGATGCAGGGTAGAAAGGTTTATGAATTTGCTTTGAACAAAGTACCCGCTGCCATGAAACATTGTCTTGAGAAGGCCAATATTGATATTGAAAACCTAAAAAAAATATTCATCCACCAAGCCAATAGAAAAATGGATGAATCCATTGTGAATCGTTTTTACAGACTTTATAAAAAATCTATGCCCGAGGAAATTCTCCCAATGAATATTGAAGAGTTTGGAAATAGCTCAGTAGCCACCGTCCCCACCCTGTTTGATTTAGTAGTCAAATATAACTACAAGGGTCATTCCATAAAGAAGGGAGATATCATTCTTTTTGCCAGTGTTGGCGCGGGAATGAATATCAATGCTATAACCTATCAGATATAATTTTCAGTTGTAATTGAAAGGCCCATTTTTATGGGTTAATTGTTTAAATTTGTAACAATGGTTATACTTCAAGACATTGGCACCTATTTTATAATGCTTTCTAAAGTATTCAGACGTTTTACCCGTTGGAGTTTAATGAAAGAGCTTATCATCAAAGAATTAGACTCATTGATCGTTGGGTCAATGGGTATTGTGGCTTTTATTTCCTTCTTTGTAGGGGGAGTCGTTGCCATACAAACCGCATTGAATCTTAGCAACCCACTTTTACCTAAAAATTTGATTGGTTTCGCCACCCGTCAATCGGTAATATTGGAATTCGCTCCCACCTTTATATCGGTAATCATGGCTGGAAAGGTTGGCTCTTATATAACTTCCAGTCTTGGAACCATGAAGGTAACGGAACAAATTGACGCCCTGCAAGTAATGGGAATCAATACTTATAATTATCTGATTTTCCCAAAAATTGTCGCCATGCTATTTTACCCTTTTGTGATTACCATTTCCATGTTTTTGGGAATTTTTGGAGGATATATTGCTTCTATTTATGGAGATTTTTGTTCTAGTGCTGATTTTATAGAGGGCATACAAATGGAATTCATTCCTTATCACGTTAAATATGCTTTTTTAAAAACAGGATTTTTTGCTTTTATTCTTGCCACAATTCCCTCCTATCATGGATATTTCCTAAAAGGCGGGGCTTTAGAAGTAGGAAAGGCTAGTACCAGCTCTTTTGTATGGACTAGTGTTATAATCATCGTTACAAATTACATCATTACCCAATTATTACTCACCTAATGATCGTAGTAGATAAACTTAGTAAATCATTTGATGGAGTTAGTGTACTTTCAGGCGTTTCAACGCAATTTGAAAAGGGAAAGACCAATCTAATAATCGGTCAGAGTGGATCAGGTAAAACAGTTTTACTTAAATGTATACTTGGACTCTATGGGATTGATAGAGGAAATATTTTTTTTGAAGATCGTTGTCTCCAAGAAATGAGTACCAAGGAAAGAAGTATCCTACGTCAGGAAATGGGTATGGTTTTTCAGGGAAGTGCCTTATTTGACTCTATGACAGTAGACGAAAACATCATGTTTCCCATGCGAATGTTAACCCATAAAAGCTCGGAGGAAATGCTTTCTCGTGCCAATGAAGTTATCAATAGGGTGAATCTGATCAACGCCAACAAAAAGTTACCCTCAGAAATTTCTGGAGGGATGCAAAAAAGGGTTGCAATTGCAAGGGCGATTGTGATGAATCCTAAATTTCTGTTTTGTGACGAACCCAACTCTGGTTTGGACCCTAGAACCTCAACTTTAATTGACAACTTAATTCAAGAGATTACTAAAGAATATGAGATCACCACTGTGATCAACACGCACGACATGAATTCGGTAATGGAAATTGGTGAGAAAGTATTGTTTCTAGAAAATGGCCAAAAAGGCTGGGAGGGAACGAACAAAGAAGTCTTTAAGACAGAAAACGAAAGTGTCGGGAATTTTATCTATTCCTCCAATCTATTCAAAAAAGTAAGAAAAGTATATCAGGATGAAAACTAGTTTTTCTTTTTACTGAATTTCTTCAGCGCGTCCTTAGCAATTTCTTTTACCTCTTGATTTTTATCCATTGGACAAATCATCAGAACATCTTTAGTATCGACAATGATATAATTCTCAAGACCAGAAATCACGACTTTTTTCTCGGAATCAGTTTTAATGAGATTACCAATAGAGTCAACACTATATAAAACTGCATTGACCATAGCGTTTTTTGATTCATCTTTGTATTGATAGTCATAAATTGATTTCCAACTTCCCAAATCATTCCAATCAAAACGTGCGGGTATTAGATATATATGATTGGATTTTTCCATTAAAGCATAATCAATCGAAATATTCTCTGCAAGTGGGTAGTTTTGGGTGACAAATTCCTCCTCTGAATCAGTATTCAAATAGTCAAAACCTTTATTAAATAATTCGTAAAGTGTTGGAGCATGCTCTTTAAAGCCATTGAGCAATGCAGAGGTAGACCATACAAAAATTCCCGAATTCCAAAAATAATTTCTAGCAGCAATAAATTTTTGGGCAGTTGGAAAGTCAGGTTTTTCGGTAAACTCCATTACTGATTTAAAACGAGACGCATTTGGATTTTTATCAATGGCAATATAGCCAAAACCCGTAGCTGGATAATCTGGTTGTATACCAAAAGTTATCAGATTTTTTTTATCGGCGGCCTCTAAGGCCAATTCGACATCCTCTTGAAATATCTTTTCGTCTTTAATAATATGATCGCTTGGAGAGATTACAATTTTAGCTTTAGGGTTTATTTTTTTGATTTTCAGACTCGCTATCAATATACAGGGAGCGGTATTACGACGATTGGGTTCAAGGACAACTTGCTCTAAAGTTAATTTATCTCCTAATTGATCCATGATAATTTCTTTGTATTGGGTTTGGCTTACAATAAAAATATTTTCAGAGGGAATGAAATTTTCCAATCGACAAAAGGTACTTTGTAAAAGCGAAATTCCATCACCAGTCATATCGTGGAATTGCTTAGGGAATTCAGGGGTACTTGAAGGCCAGAATCTGGAACCTATTCCACCTGCCATAATGATTGCAAAGTGATTTTTTGACATCTTACTTTATTTTATTTACCTGAGCATGAGGGGAGAAAAGATAAAGCCTTTGGGTTCCAAGTTCTTTACACTCGAATAATTTAACACGCTTTTTTCTTAGGATAAATTTCCTCCCATTGTGAGTTTCAAAAATTGTTCCCTTTTCTAATTCAAAAATATAGCTTTTTTCATTCTCAGAATCAAATTTATTCAATGCAACGACCAATTTCGAATCAGTATCAGAAGAGGCCTTGGGGTTTATGAAATGTAATTGTAATCTTTTTAATAATTCCTCGGGAAAAATATCGGGGGTAAGAAAAGGCATCATTATATTTTTATAATTTATTTTCCACTCCTTTCCGTGGGGTTTGATTGTCCTACCAAAATCCTTGAAAGTGACCAGATGAGCAATTTCGTGAAGTGTAGTAATTAAAAATCGATAGGGATTAGTCATTTGATTCACCGTAATTTGGTGCTCACCATTAGTTAAGGCTCTAAAATCTCCGTGTTTAGTATGGCGTTTTCGTGTAATAACTATATTAACCTTCCACCGAAGAAGGTATTGGGTTAATAAAGGAAGGGATTTTACAGGGACAAAATTTTCAATTGTACTTTTGGTATCCTTCATTTTGACTAGGGTGTAGAGGAAGAAATAGGCAATATTTTTCCGTTATAGAACTGGTTTCCTGTCAACGCAAAGTTAATTATATATAATGCCATTTGAGCGGCACTTACTGGTGCTTGATATCCTGGGAAAGCTTCTTCCAACATTTCTGTCTTAACCGCACCCAATGCCAACGCATTAAATGATGGACCACTCTCTTTGAATTCCTCTGCCAAAAGTTCAGTCAAAATTACTAAAGCACCTTTGCTACTGCTGTAGGCTGAAAGTCCAGGAAATTTTGTGCTGCCTTGAACTCCTCCCATACTGGTGATGTTGATTACATGTCCTGTAGAATCAATTAATGGTAATATCAAACGAGTTAATGTAGCAACAGCAAAAACATTTACTTTGTAAACCTCTTCAAACTCTACTGAAGATATCTCCAGAAAAGGTTTATTGACCAAACTCCCTGCATTGTTGATCAATATATCAATAGTATGAAAATTATCGCCTATTTCCTTGACAAATGCAATTACATCGGACTCTATGGAAAGGTCTATCGCAAAGGGGTAGATGTTTTCTATACCTTCAAGAGGTTTTATATTTCTAGAAACTGCCAGTACCTTGTGACCAATTGCAGCTGCTTGTTTGCAAATTTCAAAGCCCACTCCCCTACTGGCACCTGTTACAAGAAGGATTTTCATTCTTTTATATTTAATTGGTATGTTTTAAAATTCCTGATTTAGGAAACCAGGAGTCGAATGGGGTTTTCGATGAAAAGTCTTAACGTCTGCAAAAACTGAGCTCCTGTAGCACCGTCCACCGTTCTGTGATCACAAGCCAAAGTGAGCTTCATTGTGTTACCCACAACAATTGTTTCTTCCTTCACTACTGGCTTTTTGTCAATTGCTCCTACGGATAGAATAGCTGAGTTGGGTTGGTTGATAATAGAGGTGAACTCTTGAATCCCAAACATTCCCAAATTAGATACAGTAAAGGTACTTCCATCCATTTCTGCAGGAGTTAATTTTTTTTCTCTTGCTCTGAGTGCGTAATCTTTTATAGTTACTCCTATTTCTCTTAAATCCAACTCATCTGTAAATTTAACAACTGGAACAACAAGACCGTCTTCGACAGCAACCGCTACCCCTAGATGGACATGATGATTTTGAATAATTTTATCATCGAACCACTGAGAATTGACTTGAGGGTGCTCTTTTAACGCCAAAGCTACAGCTTTCATAACTATATCATTAAAAGATATTTTTGTTTCTGGCAGAGTATTGAATTGCTGTCTAAATGCAATTGCATTATCCATATCCAACTCTACTCCCAAATAGTAGTGAGGAGCGGAAAACTTAGATGCGGACAACCTTTTGGCAATGGCTTTTCTCATATTACTATTGGCCAATTCTGTTCCACTTTCAATACCAGTGGGCCCGGAGGCAGCTTTAAAGCTTCTTACCGAACCTTTAAAATTTTCAATATCGCGTTTGATAATTCTCCCCCCATCACCAGAGCCTTGGATTTGTTCAAGGCTAATACCTTTCTCTTCAGCAAGTTTTTTGGCGAGGGGTGAAGCGATTAATCTACCATTATGATTTGCATTGTTTACAAAAGCACTCACTACTGGAGAAGTAAAGGCTGGTTTAGATGTTTGTTTTTCTTCAGGAACGAGGGGAGCAAGTGCTTCAGTCTTGACTTCTTCTTTTTTTACAGTTTCAGGTTTAGTAGTTTGAATAGCTGCTTTCACAATCGCAGGGTCTATTCCCTCTTTACCAATGGCGGCTAAAACAGAGTCTACTTCAGCAGATTCACCTTCCTGAAGACCGATGTAAAGGAGAGTTCCTGTGTAAAAAGATTCAAACTCCATGGTGGCTTTATCAGTTTCTATTTCTGCCAAAATATCCCCTTCATTTACTGTGTCACCAACCTTTTTATTCCATTTGGCTACTGTTCCTTCTTCCATTGTATCGCTCAGTCGAGGCATACTAATAACCTCTACACCTTCTGGCATTAAGGTTTTTTCATCACTGGTTTCTGTTAAAGCGGCTGGAGTATTAGAATTTTTTGGGGCTGGGGAATCTGTGGATTCTCCTTTTGCATTTCCTGCTGTATCAGCCACACCAATCATATCCTTGATATCTTCACCTTTATAACCTATAATTGCCAACAAAGAATCTACAGGGGCAGTTCCTCCTTCTTCAATTCCAATGTGAAGCAGCTCCCCTTCTTGAAATGACTCAAATTCCATGGTGGCCTTATCTGTTTCGATCTCAGCGAGGATATCACCTTCTTTAATCGTATCACCAACCTTCTTATACCATTTGGCTACGGTGCCCTCTTCCATAGTGTCACTCAAACGAGGCATATTTATTAGCTCTGCCATTCTAGTCCAATTTATGCTTTAAGAAAGGGTAATCTTCTTGTTCGTAAACCGCATCATACATAACTGATTTTTCAGGAAAGGGTGATCCCTCGGCAAATTTTTCACATTCTGTTACTGCTGCTTTGACCTTAGCGTCTATTTCGCCGAGCTGTTCATTAGTTGCGTACTTATTTTTCAGTATGATTTCCTTGACTTGGGAGATGGGATCAATTTTTCTGTACTCTTCTACCTCTTCTTTTGTACGATATTTTTGGGCATCAGACATGGAGTGCCCCCTGTATCTATAAGTCTTCATTTCGAGAAAAGAAGGGCCTTTACCATTTCTTGCGTGATTGATAGCTTTGTCCAAACCTTTGGCTACTGCAACTGGGTCCATCCCGTCAACGGGACCGCATGGCATTTCGTAACCCAATCCTAATTTCCAAATTTCCTGATGACTTGCCGTTCTAGCTACTGAGGTTCCCATGGCATAACCGTTATTCTCAACCACAAAAACTACAGGCAGTTGCCATAAAGTGGCAAGGTTAAGGGTTTCGTGAAGAGAGCCTTGCCTAACTGCACCGTCACCCATAAAGCAAAGGGTAACATTATCCCTATTGAAATACTTATCTCCAAAAGCCATACCAGCACCGAGTGGGATTTGCCCCCCTACTATTCCGTGACCTCCATGAAATTTATGCTCCTTCGAAAAAATATGCATGGAACCTCCCAAACCCATAGATGTTCCTGTAGATTTTCCAAACAACTCTGCCATTACACGTTTAGGGTCAACTCCCATACCTATAGGTTGGACATGATTTCTGTAGGCAGTTATCATTCTGTCTTTACCCAATTCCATAACGTGGAGTGCTCCTGCAAGTATAGCCTCTTGACCATTATAAAGATGGAGAAAACCTCTAACTTTTTGTTGAATATAAACAGCAGCTAATTTATCCTCAAATTTGCGCCAAAAGAACATCTCTTCATACCATTTGAGATAGGTTGCCTTTGTTATTTTTTTCATTAAATAGTCTAGATTATCAATTAAACTTCTTTTCAAAATTACTGAATTATGTCCTTTTGATAAAACTAAATCAATGAAATTGATTCATAAAATTTATTCGGAAACATATGCTGGCACTTCTTCTACTTCTGAAGCCTTACTAAAACCATCAAAATTAAAACTGAGAGAGAATCTAAGAGTATTTTCCAGAGGATTTCTGATTTTTGAAGTGGAGGACAAATAAGAGATATCGATAGTTATTCCATTAAGCTCCAGCCCTGCTCCGAAAGTCATGTATCGGCGAGAACCCTTTTCTTCGCTTTCATTAAAATATCCCGTTCTTATGGCCAACGTCTCAGCGAAAGTATATTCAAATCCCAATGCCCATGTTATTTCTTTTAACTCTTCTTTTATACCCCCCGGTGCATCATTAAATGACCTGAATATTCCATTTAAGAAGTTGATGTCGGGTTGGCGGTATCCCTGAGGTTGATTTTTATTATCTAAGAAGATCACTGGTGTAGGAACCAAAAGCTTTGAGAATTCCAAATATACTCCAAGGATATTGAATTTATCAAAAATTAAATCCATACCTGTACCCATTCTAAGGTTGGTTGGTATAAAATCCATTTGACCTCCTTCATCATATTTGAGTCTGGGTCCTATATTTGAAATATTGAATCCCGCTCTGGCTAATCCATTGAATTTTCCCATATCAAAATTTAAACTTTGATAAAATCCTGAAATATCTACTCCTAAACTATTGGCAGATGTAGCATCCATATCAGGTAACTTCTAATCTCTGCATCTGATTTGAAAAACTGAACCCTAGAATCTTGTGAATTGGTTCCAAAAAAATGTGTTCCCAACAAGAGTATTTCGTCTATATCTGTAGAAATTAGTTGATTCAGTACTTTTTGATGTGCCTCCTCAGTATATTTTCCTAATTCAAACATATCTCCCAAAATTACTACTCCTCTTTTTTTTCTGTTATTTTCAAAAGAGTTAATAGAGGCACGCATACTTGTAGGGTTGGCATTATAGGCATCTAAAATGATTGTATTACTTTCTCTTTGAATGATTTGCGATCGATTATTACTAGGCTTATAACAAGAAATACCCAATTTTATTTGTTCAAAAGTCAAACCAAAAAACTTGCCTAAGGCAATTGCTACCCCCAGATTAGTATAATTATATTCTCCATATAATTGACTTTTTATGGTTTTGCCTTCTGTTCGGATAGTCAGAGGTTGAGACTTTCTTTTTAAATATTCAAGATGGCATTCAGCCTCAGCATTTTCACCAAAAGTAAAATGAGGACTATAAAATTGCCATTTCTTTTGTATTGAGTCATCTGTATTTAAAATAATAGTTCCTTTAGTTTTAGAGAGATACTCATACAATTCACATTTACCTTTAATTACTCCCTCCAATCCGCCAAATCCCTCCAAATGAGCTTCACCAAAGTTAGTAATCAAGCCAATTTCAGGTTGTGCAAGCTGACACAAAAAATCAATTTCTTTTTGGTGATTGGCTCCCATTTCTACAATTCCAATATCCGTGTTCTCATCAAAATTAAGAAGTGTCAAAGGTACCCCTATATGGTTATTAAAATTACCTTTTGTACTTTGCGTTTTAAATTTTTGAGACAATACACTTTTTATCAATTCCTTAGTAGTAGTTTTACCATTACTACCCGTTATTGCAATGATTTTAGTTTTAAGGCTTTTTCTGTGAAATTGAGCAAGTTCTTGAAGAGTCTGCATTGTATCATTTACAAGGATCAAACGATTGTTTTCTTTTGCAATTTCAGGGCGGTCGACTAATGCGTATTTAGCTCCACTTTCAAGTGCCATTTTTGCAAACTGATTTCCGTCGAAATTTTCTCCTTTGAGGGAGATAAAGAAAGAGTCCTGATTTAGTTCACGACTATCTGTTACCACTCCTGAGGAATCTTTAAAATAATCGTGGAGTTGTGTTAAATTCATAAAAAAAAGGCATCAATTGATGCCTTAATATGATTATCTGCCGCGTTTATGTCTTGCGGTCTTTTTAATTCTGCTTTTTTGTCCAAGTCTGGACATAGCACATCTAAAGCCAATATAATCTGTAGCAATATATTGTGGAAGATACCTTCGTTGGGCAGGGTCTAGCCAATAAGCTCGATCCTTCCAAGACCCCCCTTTGAAAACCCTTACTTCATCTGTAATAAGTGAAGTTCTTCGTTCAGATTTATCAATAGCTCTGATGATATTTCCCTCATCGTCAAGAGTTACCTTTGGATGGGTTGGCGCATCATACATGCCGGTTGTTTCAGGCCTTTTATTGGGATTGTCATCATCTGAGTTATTGTAGCTAGCAAAATTTCTTGTTGATTCTTTGTCACCATCTCTAAAGTTTCGGTTGTCACTTTCAGAGAAATTTTGTCTCAAGAAGGTTTCTTCCTCATCAATTGGAACTTTATCCAAATCACCTGGAAGTCTTTTTAACATAACTTTTCCATTGGGTAATGTATCATAGACCAACTCATCTGGTGAGAGGATGGTCGCTTTCCCATCTTCTCCTATGGCATTTTTGAGATATATATTACCTCTGTAATAATTAAAGTCATTGGCTTCGTCGTCAATAATAGGTCTATAAACATCTGATACCCATTCAGAAACATTTCCTGCCATATCATATACACCAAAGTCATTGGGAGGATAGCTTTTCACCTGAACCGTAATATCACCTCCGTCATCTGACCAACCCGCGATTCCTCCATAGTCTCCTTTTCCAAATTTAAAATTCGCTAATTGATCCCCTTCACTTCTTCTTTCATCTGATCGAGTATATTCACCAGACCATGGATATTTTTTCTTTCCTCTATAGGTATTGTATTCTCTATCGCCTACAAGTGCTAGTGCTGCGTATTCCCATTCTGCCTCTGTAGGTAATCTGTAGGAGGGAAGTAATACCCCTTTATCAACACCCGCGTATACATTTACAGTAGCAGTATCCTTTTTTATGGTACCGCTTTTGCCCATCAAACTATCTGAAGCCATCAACCCACCATAAGAAGTTTCGGGTCTTTTCAGGTAAGCATCGGTACTAAAAGTACTATTAGAGTTCACAACTCCCCCGTCATTTTCACTATATCGAATATTTTTTTGGACATAAGATTCTCTTTCAAGAATGAACTCATTAACCCTATTTGTTCTCCATTCAGAGAATTGTACTGCTTGCAACCAGTTGATTCCCACTACTGGATATTCTGAATAAGCGGGATGCCTGAGGTAATTTGTAGTTAATTCTTCCATATAACCCAAAGTGTTGCGCCATACTAGTGTATCGGGTAAAGCACCTTCATAGATCTGACGATATGTAGGTTCGCTCAAAGGAAATACAGTTTCCAACCAATCCAAATATTCCATATACATTAGGTTAGTAACTTCTGTTTCATCAATGTAAAAGGACATTACGTGTTGTTTGGTGGGAGTATTATTCCAGTCGTGTAAGACGTCGTCTTGTACTTGTCCCTTAGTGTAAGTTCCACCTTCAATAAACACTAAACCAGGACCATTCTCTTGGTCCTCAAATTCAATGTTATATTGAAAACCTCCATCTTTTGAGTTGATTCCCCATCCAGTAGCTCTGGACATGTTATTTCTCCCTCCACAAGACAATACAAGCAATGTAATTGTGGCAACAAAAATCGTTTCTTTTAAAAAATTAATTTTCATAGGATCAGGATATCTAATTTAAAAGCAATATACTAATTATATAGGTCTTAATGTTAATCATCAATTAATACATTATGCATTTGTCTTAGAATAACGTTACAAAAGAGAATATATTATATCAT
The DNA here is from genome assembly GCA_902609035.1 of uncultured Bacteroidota bacterium. Next base: position 550 of record CACLQG010000023.1, on the reverse strand, counting down.
ATAGATTAAAATCTATTTTTTAAAGTTATTAATAACTGCTGACCATTGACATACAACAAATGTTTCGTTGTTACGTTATAGATTGAAAAAGACAAAACATGAATTTAATGCGCCCATTAATTCCGATTTTTACTGTCCTTTTTTTAGTCGCCCAAGCAAATGGCCAGGATCGAATCATAACTACAGGTGTACCTTTTCTATTGATTACCCCCGATGCGAGAGCAGCAGGGATGGGTGAGCTAGGTGTTGCCACCTCCCCCGACTCATATGCACAGCAATGGAACCCAGCTAAATATGCCTTTTCCCAAAGTAATAGTGGACTTGGGTTGAGTTACACCCCCTATTTAAGACAGTTGGTTGATGATATTTTCTTGGGGAGCTTGACTTATTTCAATAAAATCAATGAAAGAAGTGCATGGGCAACTAGTCTCAAATACTTCAGTTATGGAAATGTGCAGTTCAATAATATTATGGCTGGAACCATTATCGACCAAGGATCAAAAAGACCAAATGAAATTACACTTGACCTCTCATATTCATTGAAATTAAG
>CACLQG010000022.1 GCA_902609035.1 uncultured Bacteroidota bacterium | reverse complement strand
TTGTTGTAAAATATTCATTAATAAGTTTGAAGAAACAGCATCTAAAATTCTAGTTGGTTAATTTCGCGTTTTACCAAAATCAAATTGGCCATAATGTTTTCTATTTAATCTTCTCCAGATCAAGATTTATTTATTAGTGAGTTAAAATAATTTGGGTTTTGAATTTTAAAGATATTTCTTCGATTTCATCTGCCGATGTGAAAGATAAGGCAAGGAGTATCTATTAAGTGTCAATTTTATAATTTCAAAATCCGATATTCTTCATAACAGCTGCTAATGGCCTCCAGAATTTGTAAATCATTTGATTCTTGGATAAAAGTATCCGAATAATTACAGTTTCTAAGGATTTCGTCCAGATTAATACGATCTAGATTGAGGAGTTGGGTAATGATTTCACGATCAAACTTTGAAGCCAAAAGGTTTTTCAGTTCATTGTTTTTCCTCATTTTCTTTAATTTTTTCATTTGGACTCCCTTTTTGCCAAATAAATTATTTAAAAAGTCTGCCGGGTTAAAAAGTGCAGCAAAAGTTTTGGTAATGGCATTTGGATTTCTATCACCTCCTTCATATCCACCACCTGGTAATCCCTGGATTCTGTATCGGCCTGCTGAGTTGACCGGAACATTTTTGACATCGATATCCAAATAACCGGTGAGTTGATAGGGGCGTAAAATAATTTCCTCCAATGCATATGCCAATTGAGTGATTTTAAATTTTGAACCTCCAAACTTTATCATGTCTTGAGTAACGGCAACCTGGAGGGACTTATGCCCCAAATAGGAGAAATAAAGAGTGTCATTTACTTCCGCTCGAATTTGAAAATTACCTTTTTTATCGGTGGTTGTTCCCTCTATCAAATTGAGGTTGAGTATATGAACGCTTTCCATAGGAAAACCCGTGGATTCATTCTCTACCATTCCAGTAAGATATTTCTCTTGATCTTGACCTAGGGCCATTATCCCAAAAATCATAAGAGCAAAAAAATTAATCCGTTTTATAATATTCAATATCACTTCTAAATAATATTTATTAAAATTAATAAATTAGCCATCAATTTAAATTTTAACTTTTTAGAAATTGAACTAATTTTTTAAATGCTCTTGATCTGTGACTGATTTTATTTTTTTCGTATAAGCTCATTTGAGCGAAGGTTGTAGTGTATTTTTCTGGGACAAAAATTGGATCATAACCAAAACCCTTTTCTCCTTGTGGTGTATAAATGATTTCCCCTTTTACAATTCCTTCAAAAAGGTATTCCCTACCATTTAAAATAAGCGCAATTAGCGTTCTAAATTGAGACTTTCTGTCCGATAAATCCTTTAGCTCGTGAAGAAGTTTACTCATATTGTCTTGAGCATTTTTTTGATTGCCAGCATAGCGTGCTGAGTGAACTCCTGGTTTTCCCCCTAGTGCAGATACTTCGAGTCCACTGTCATCAGCAAAACAATTTTTTTTGAAAGTATTGAAAATCACTCTGGCTTTAATTAATGCATTTTCTTCTAGAGAACTTCCTGTTTCATCAATTTCAGTTTCAAATTTTAATTCTGTTAAACTTTTAACGATAAAGTCGGTAGGTAAAAGCCCGTTGATTTCTTCTACTTTGTTTTCGTTGTGGGTGCCAAATATTAGTTCCATTGATATTATTGATTATGGTAAGGTTCGTCATTGAGAATGGTGTTGGTATGGTAGAGTTGTTCGAGAAAAAACATCCGCACCATTTGATGGGAGAATGTCATACTAGACAATGCAATTTTTTCATTTCCTATAGAGTAAACTTCCTCAGAGATTCCAAAAGGCCCCCTGATGACAAAAACGAATCTTTTAAAAGAGCTTGATCTTTTTGAAATAATGTATTTTGCAAAATTAACAGAATCTAATGATTTACCTTTTTCATCCAAAAGTGCGATCCAATCCCCTTGATTAAATTTTTTTAGGATCAATTGTACTTCTTTTTGTCTTTGGAGCTTTTCGCTCATTTTCCCTTTATTTTTTATTTTGGGGATCATTTATATTTCAAGTCGATGATATCTATTGATTCTATCGGAGTAGTCATCTATTGATGAAGCCAATCTTTTATCCTTGGTTTTTCCTACCCATAACACTATTGTATTCATATTGCAAATCTACAAACACAATCAGATTTGTTTTATCTTTGATGAAATGAAATTTTTTTGAAAGAAAAGTTAAAAGCTATACCCATTGTCAAAAACCTTGTAGGTTTTTTGGAAGCCCTTAAAATACCTGGATATAATAATTTTTCATTTTATGACCTAGCAGAAATATATACTTCAGGGATTGTTAAAGGAGCTTTATCCTCAAGAGCTGGAAGTATTTCATTCAGTTTTTTCATGGCTCTTTTTCCTTTTTTACTCTTTATACTAAATTTAATTGCTTTTATCCCGATTGAGAATTTTGATGGTGTTCTTTTCAATTTTATTGAACTTTTATTGCCTCAAGAAAGTCAAAGTTTTTTTACGGATATTTTTAACGATATACGTAAAAAACAACGTACAGGACTTCTTTCCTCTGTTTTTCTATTGTCCATTATTTTAACTGCTAATGGGGTAAGTTCTATTTTTTCAAGCTTTGAGGGGTCATATCATGTCGAACTCTCGCGTTCATTTGTTCGTCAATATTTGTACTCCATGATGGTGGGAGTTTTATTGGCTTTATTGTTATTAGTTGGGGTAACTGCACTTATATTTTTTGAGATATTTATATTCAGTAACCTTGATAAATTAATACCCAGTGAAATCAATTGGATCAGATTGGGTCAGTTGTTTTTTTATACAATTTTAATTTATATTTCAGTTGCCATTTTGTATTATTTTGGAACTATAGAGGGTAAAAAAACTCATTTTTTTTCACCGGGTGCCCTGATGAGCTGTTTACTTATTTTACTTACTACCTATCTGTTTGGAGTTTATATAGAAAATTTTTCTAGATACAATCAATTATATGGATCTATAGGAGCCTTATTGATTTTTCTATTTTACATATGGCTTAATTCAAGTGTATTACTACTTGGTTTTGAATTGAATGCTACCCTGAATCGACTTAAAAACAGTGAAGAACAGGCCTCTTCATAATAAGCAAAGTCGTATTTTTAATCAATGCAGTATTTCGCAGATGTTTTGCTTCCTCTTGCATTGGGTAAACCCTTTACTTATGCAATAACCCCCGAGGATTATGGTGTTCTAAAGCCAGGTTTTCGTGTTGCGGTTTCTTTTGGTAAATCAAAAGTATATACAGGCGTGGTTGTAAAACTACATAAGAATCCCCCGCAGCGCTATACCCCTAAGTTTATTGAAATGCTCATGGAGGATTCTCCTATTGTGAACCCAAAGCAACTTGAATTTTGGGAATGGCTTTCCAAGTATTATCAGTGCAAATTGGGTGATATTTTACGAGCGGCATTGCCTACCACTTTTTTACTAGAAAGTGAGACGATTGTTGTAAAAAAAGAAATATCTGAGGATGATAAAAGTGAGCTTAATGATGATGCTTTTTTAGTTTATGAGGCATTGGAAGTAAAGGCGCTGAGCATTAAGGAGATTATTGAAATCTTAGGAAAAAAAAGTGTTTTGGGAGTTTTAAATAATATGTTTACCAAAGGGGTAGTTGATATTCATCAAAAACTCAACGAAAAATATAAGCCTAGACTGGTTCGATACATCAAATTATCCAACACTTTATTGAAGAATAAAAATTTTGAGAGTGTTTTTGATTCGTTGAGAAATGCTCCCAAGCAAAAGCATTTGTTGATGGGTGTTTTTGATCAAAATCCTCAAGGTGATGAATGGAAAAAAGCGAAAGAGCTCCTAAAAAAGACTGGTTCGGGATCATCGGCCATGAAAGGATTGATTGAGAAAGGTATTCTAGAGGAGCAATCTTTTCAGCAAGATCGTTTGTTATACGATTTCAAAAAAATAAATCCTGTAAGGACTCTGTCGAAAGCTCAGCAAGCGGCACTTGATAAAATTATCTACACCTTTGAAGACAAATCCGTAGTATTATTTCAGGGAGTAACTGGCTCTGGAAAAACAGAGGTTTATATTGAGTTGATCAATCGAGCTTTGGAGAAAGGACAACAGGTTTTATATTTATTACCTGAAATTTCTCTAACACCTCAAATGGTGCGACGGTTACAAGAACGATTTGGTCCAGAAGTTACGGTGTATCATTCGAAATTTTCTATCCATGAGCGAACTGAGGTTTGGAGAAATATCCTTGAAAATAAACCCAATGCCAAGATCATTGTGGGCACGCGTTCAGCACTTTTTCTTCCTTTCAATGATCTGGGTTTGATCGTGGTGGACGAGGAGCATGAATTGTCCTATAAACAATTTGATCCATCTCCTCGCTATAATGCCAGAGATAGTGCTGTAGTATTGGCTGGTATTCACCTTGCAAAAGTGTTATTAGGTTCTGCAACCCCAGCTGTGGAAAGTTCATTTAACCATATGATAGGTAAATATGGTTGGGTTCAGCTTAGAGAGCGATATGGCCAAGTGGCATTACCAGAAATTATGACGGTAGATTTAAAGTCAGCTTACAAAAAGAAGCAACTAAAGGGCGGTTTTTCCAAAATATTGGTTCAGGAGATAGAACAAACATTGGCAATGGGAAAGCAAATTATACTGTTTCAAAATCAAAGAGGCTATGCTCCTGTTCTGGAATGTTTGGATTGTGGTCATATGCCTCAATGTCATCAGTGTGATGTGACACTTACTTATCATCAGTATTCGGATCAACTCAAATGTCATTATTGTGATTATCATATTGCAGTACCCAAGAAGTGTTATGCCTGCGGATTGACTAACTTGTCCACTAAAGGCATGGGGACACAAAAGATAGAGGAAGAGGTGGCTGAGCTTTTCCCAATGGTTAAAGTGGCTCGAATGGATTGGGATACAACCCGGGGTAAATGGGCTTTTGATAAGTTGATTGATTCTTTTGCTTCCCAAGAAATTAAAATTTTGGTAGGTACACAGATGATTATCAAGGGATTGGATTTCCAAAATGTTCATTTGGTAGGGGTGCTGAATGCGGATCATTTATTGAATTTTCCAGATTTTAGGGCCCACGAAAGAACTTTTCAAATGCTCAGTCAGGTGGCAGGTAGAGCAGGAAGGAAGGATGTAAGAGGAAAAGTATTAATCCAAACCTATCAACCTAATCATACCATCATTCAACAGGTGATAGATGGAGACTATAAAAAAATGCTAGAGCAGCAATTGAAAGATAGAAAAGAATATTACTACCCTCCTTTTGCGAGACTGATTAGGATTGTGGTTAATCACAGAGATATGGAAACGGTTAAAAAAGCGAGCCAGTGGATTGTTAATGTTTTGCTTCAATCAGAATATGGACAGGTTTTAGGGCCTGTTTTTCCCTCTATTGCTAGGGTTAGGAACCGTTACCGGATGCAAATCATGGTAAAAATTACTAGTGACAAATCAAGAGAAAGGGTGAAGCAAATTATCCAAAAAACACTGGAAGGATTTGTGTCTATATCTCAATTTAGGGCTTGCAGGGTTAATTTGGATGTTGATCCTTATTGAAAATTGATGAAATTTTCTTTAAAAACCTCTTTTTGTTTTCTGCTAAGGGGCAGAACTTCTCCGTCAGTATTTACGTTTCTGGCAGTGTAATTAATTACTTTTTTTAGATTGACAATGTATGATTTGTGGATTCTAATAAACTGGTTTTCAGGGAGTTTGTCTAAAAAAGATTTCATGGTTGAGAGAACCATATAATTTTTATTTTTAGTCACTACTTTTACGTAATCACCCATAGCCTCAATCCAGCGTATGCTCCTAGCCTCTAGCTTTTCGGATTTAAAATTACATTTGAAATGTACCAAATATTCTTTCTTTTTTTGAATAATTTTTTGGCATTCAATTCTGTTTATGAGTCTTTCAATAGAATTCTTAAAGCGATCTTTTGTAACAGGTTTAAGTAAACAGTCCATGATACCCATGTCATAAGATTTAATGGCATCCAAGGGCTTTTTGGTAAGTAAAATAATTTGAATGTCGTCTTTGAGTTGATTTACAAACTCAAAACTGTTATAAACAGGAAGATCAGCAGAAACAATGGCAAAATCAATAGTGTTGTAATTAAGATATTCCTTCGCATGAATGGCATGAGTAAATTTTGCCTTCAAATTAATATTTGGAAAATGTTTTAAAACTTGAAGTAAATGTAAACTGTCTACTGGATTAGAATCAATGTAGATGTAGTTTAGTTTCATATAGGGGCTTAATTATTTACAATGATTGTTTCAAATTTAAAAATATTTTTTAAAAAATAAGTATTCTCTTGGTGTAATTTAATGATTCACTTATTTTTGCATTCCTTAAACATTATTATATGAATCATTATGAAACTGTTTTCATTCTCAATCCCGTTCTTTCTGACACTCAGATAGAGGAAGCAGTTAAAAAATACGAAGTACTTTTAAAATCCTATAAGTGTAAAATTGTTCACAAAGAAGATTGGGGACTAAAAAAACTCGCATTCACTATTCAAAACAAAAACAGTGGCTTTTATCACTTGTTTCAGTTTGAAGGAACAGGTGAAGTAGTCAATCCGTTGGAGGTAGAATTTCGAAGAGACGAGAGAGTCATGCGTTTCCTTACTGTAAAACTTGACATTCATGCTCGAGAATGGGCTGTTAAGAGAAGAAGAAAAAATAAATCTAAAGCATAATAAATATGTCAAAAATTGATGAACAATCGAGTGGTAAAAAAGAAGGGGAGATCAGGTATTTAACTCCTCTTAATATCGATACCAACACTAAAAAAAAATATTGTAGATTCAAAAGATCAGGTATAAAGTATATTGATTATAAAGACCCTGATTTTCTTCTGAAATTTGTAAACGAGCAAGGGAAAATTTTACCTAGGCGATTAACAGGAACATCATTGAAGTATCAAAGAAAAGTTTCTGTAGCGGTCAAAAGAGCGCGTCACCTTGCCTTAATACCTTACGTAGGCGATCTACTCAAATAAATCCTGAAAGTCATGCAAATCATATTAAAAGAGAACGTAGAAAATCTTGGCTTTAAAGACGATTTAGTAAAAGTCAAAAATGGATATGGCAGAAATTACCTAATTCCTCAAGGGAAAGCAGTATTGGCAACCACGATTGCTAAAAAGGTATTGGCCGAAAACATTAAGCAAAAAGCTTTCAAGGAAAAAAAGATTATTGACGATGCTACAACATTGGGTGAGAAGATAAAAGCGCTAGAGGTTATCATTCCCTCTAAAGTCGGAAGTGGAGACAAATTATTTGGGTCGGTGTCTGCTGCAGATTTGGTGAAAGCCCTAGAAGCAAAAGGTCATGAAATTGAAAAAAATGCAATAGCTATTCCTGGAAGAACAATTAAACGTTTGGGAAGCTATGAGGCCAAAATCAGATTGCATAGAGATGTCTCCATTCAATTTCCTTTTGAAATTATTCCTGAAAAAAAATAATCTTTTATTTATATCTAGACCCCACATTGTGTGGGGTTTTTTTTGATTTGACTTTATGAAAAACGTTCGATTAACCAATGAACAATTTGAAACCCTCCACGAAGAGTTTACCCCTTTTTTTGGCAACTCAGTCAACTGATAAAAAACAATGGGATACAATCAAAAAAGAAAATTCTAAGCTAACAGATGAATTATCGGATGTTTATAGTGATATGGTTTGGGATCATTCTCTCGAAAAAATAACCTATCTCAAAATCAAAGTGACCAGCACTTGTTTTTACTAAAATATGATGGTGCTCAAATTGATTTAATATTGTTTCGATTAGAAGAGGATTGTCGCTATCTAATGGACAAAAAATATAAAAACTGGTTGGCTAAACATTTGTCAGATCCTAGAGTATCAATTTTTGAGTTGAGTAAAACTTTTGAAGAGGGTTTGAAAAAAGAAAAGTATAATCTGATCAATAAGGGTGCTGTGGTGTCTGATGGGAAACCTTTGAGTACTTAAAAAGTTTTCTTTCAAAATAATAAGAATTGTTTCATCTTTGCTCTATATCATTGATATATGTCGATCGTAAAACCATCAACTCCTAAAGGAACACGGGATCTTTCTCCTGCAGTCTTGGCTAAAAGAAATTATCTGAAGGCGCATCTGATTTCGGCTTTCGAAAACTATGGTTTTCAATCTATTGAAACCCCATCTATAGAGCGTTTAGAGACACTATTGGGTAAATATGGTGATGAAGGAGATCGTCTGATTTTTAAAATTTTAAACTCTGGTGATAAGGTTAAAAATGCTGATTTAGAGGCTTTACGAAATGGTGAATTGTCAAAATTTACTAATTCATTATCCCAAAAGGCGCTTCGCTATGATCTCACAGTACCGTTTGCTCGTTATGTTGCACAATATCAAAATGATATTCAATTCCCCTTTCGACGTTATCAGATGCAAACGGTATGGAGGGCCGAAAGACCTCAGCATGGGAGGTTTCAAGAGTTTTTACAATGCGATGCAGATGTTGTAGGGGAGCGTTCCCTTTGGCAGGAAGTCGAGGGAGTACTTTTATATGACCGCGTTTTCTCAAGACTTAAACTCAAAGAAATTAAAATAAACCTCAATCATCGAAAAATTCTCGCTGGTATTGCTCAATATATAGGTGCAGAATCTCAATTGATTGATTTTACCGTAGCATTAGACAAATTGTCTAAAGTCGGCATAGACAGAGTAGTAAATGAACTCGAATCCAAAGATTTTTCAGCCGATGCTATTCAGCGCTTAAAGCCTTTTCTCTCTTTGGAGGGAGACTTTGAAACCCAGTTACGTGTAGTTTCTAAATCTCTAAAATACAATAAGATAGCTCAACAGGGTATTGACGAACTCAGATTTATCTACAATGAATTAAATAAACAATACCTAAACGCGGTATCCCTCAATTTTGATGTAACGCTGGCTAGGGGCTTAAATTATTATACAGGTTTGATATTGGAGGTTATGCCTCCCAAAGGAATTAAAATGGGTTCTTTAGGAGGAGGAGGTCGTTATGACAATCTCACTGATTTATTTGGGTTAAATAACACTAGTGGTTTTGGAATTTCATTTGGATTTGATCGTATATTTATGGTTTTAGAGGAATTGAATTTGTTTCCAAATACGCTTAACAACAATACCAAAGTCCTATTTTTGAATTTTGGAGAAGAGTCTGCCAGTTTTTGTTTTGATAAGCTCACCAAACTAAGAGATCAAGATTTTCCATGTGAGCTATACCCAACCCCTGCGAAGCTTAAAAAACAGATGAATTACGCTAACCAAAGGTCTATTCCTTATGTTGTAATGTTGGGGTCAGATGAATTGCAAAAAGAGATTTTTGTAATTAAAAATATGTCAACTGGGACTCAGTCCGAGCACGCTATTTGGCAAATCTCAAAAGTCTTGCTGGAATTGGATTAGTCGAGCTTTTCCATATTTGACTTTTTGTATTTTTCAAAAGGTTGTTTTAGCAGACTCCATACTTGTGTATTTTTAACTTTATCGGGAAAAACATCAACGCCATATACAATACTTTCTCTTTCATAATAGCTAAAAGTTCCAAGAAGTCTATCCCAAATTGAAAAAATGTTCCCGTAATTGGTATCGGTATAGGGTAAGCGATAGTGGTGATGAATTTTATGCATATCTGGTGACACCATAAAATAACTGATCCAACGATCTACTTTTTTGGGGAGCTTTATATTGGCGTGGTTGAATTGGCTTGATAAAACTGATAAGGCTTGATAAATCATTATTATTCCTATGGAGGTGCCCAACAAAAAAACACCTGTAAGAGTAAAAAAAAATCTCACAACACTCTCTAGTGGGTGGTGTCTATTTGCAGTTGTGGTATCAACATTTGGATCACTGTGGTGAACTAAGTGAATCTTCCACAAGGGTTTAATTCTGTGTTCAGTATAGTGTGGGAGGTAGGCGCCCACAAGATCTAAAATTAAAACACCCAAGAATAATTCCATCCAAAGGGGAAGATTGGGAATACATTGTAGTAATCCAAAATTGTTGTTGACAGTCCAGTCGGAGGCACTCAATAGTAAAAAAGCCATTGAGAAGTTGATTATAATTGTGCTGATTGTAAAAAAGATATTGGGCAGAGCATGGAACCATTTTTTGTAATTGAATTTAAATAATGGGAAGAACTCTTCCATAAACCAAAAAAAAGAGATTCCACCTATCAGCAATAAACTTCGGTGTAGTGCAGGAATATTTTCAAAATAGTTTATGATCTCATTCATATACACATTATATATATAAAACTAACTATTTTTTTTCAATCACGTGAGTTAGAGGATTTTAATAATAAAGATTAAAAAATGTAGTAAATCGAAAATCTATTCTTCTGATTCTGAAGAAACTTCAGTAGCTTCATTACTTCCTATTTCTCCCAGAGTAAAACGAACAGCAAGTTCATGACCTTTTAGATTCAAACCAGATAAGGTAACGTCTCTAAAGCTGTCGTATGCGTAGCCTATTCTGATGTTTTCTCCTACCGATACCGCCGCTAAAAATGAGTAAACAGAGGCTGATTTAAAGGAAATTCCAATTTCAAATTTATTGAGGTAGGAAACCCACCCATTAAAGTCAATAGAGTTGGGGAGTCCTTTACCTTTTCTATACATCAAATTGGGTTTGATGGAAAAATTTTCGGTGATATTGAACTGAGCACCTCCTGAAAGATAGATATGAATCCTTTCTCTAGATTGAACCTCTATGTCGTCATCTCTTTTGGAATTAAATAACCTTGGTATCGAGCCAGATAACCAAAAACTACTCTTTTTAAATAAAAACCCTACGCCCATATTTGGGATAAATCTACTTAAAGATTTTTGTGCTGGATCAGGAAGTTGAGAAAAACCTGAAAGTGGACTAGGATCAGCACTGTATGAATTTCCACCTCCTTTAATCCCAAAAAATAAGTTACTGTCATCTCCTAATGTAAGCCTATAAGAAAAATCAATTGTAACCATCGTCTGATTTTCAATGAATATTTTGTCGGAGATAATTGATAAACCAATTCCAACATTATTCTTTCTAGATTGAGAATAAGAGAGTCCCGTTGTTTTTGGACTTTCGTCTATACTATTCCATTGATTCCTTGATGTTAGAGAAAAAACATGCTTTCCTTCAGATCCTGCAAAAGCGGGATTGATCAGATTCATATTATACATGTATAATGATAGATAACCATCTTGCTGGCAAAATAGTAATAATGGAAACAGAAAAAATAGACAACGTAAAATCATCAATTATCTAGCTAAATAGATAACACCCTGATAATCAGGACTACCATTCCTATTAAAATCAATTAAATAATAATAACTTCCCTCCGGAAGGTCTTCATTTTTAAATTTTCCAGACCATTCATTTTGATAATTAATCTGATTAAAAATTAATTGCCCAGATCTGTTGTATATCCATACTTCGTTATCATTGTAACGTACAAATGCGTCGTCTGCCCATTGATCGTTTATACCATCTCCATTGGGCGAGAAAAAGTCAGTTATTTCTAGTTCAATAGATGCATAATCCTCACATACACTCAATGGATCAGAAGGATTAACACCACAACTTATTTCATCAATATTAGCAAAACCATCTCCATCACTATCGTTATAAGGGTTACAATTTTCTGCATCTAACTCATCAATTACTCCATCTTGGTCACAATCTAATTTCATGGAATCATAAGCATCTATCAATCCATCGCCATCTTGGTCATCATCTGCAGGACTACCATTTAAATTAAAATCTTCATCTATGGATTGTTTTCCATCACCATCATCGTCTCTGTCGAGATAATTGGGTTTACCATCACCATCTAAATCGATTAACCTTGATTCAAAATCCTTTGCTTCAAGATCTACCTCTAGCCTAGTTAAAATCCCATCTCCATCATCGTCTGTATCCAAGTAATCTGGAATACCATCGAAATCTGAGTCTCTGTAATTCCGTCCGTCTCCTAGTTCCAATGAAGTAGGTACTCCATCATTATCATCGTCATAGTCAATGTAATCATATATTCCATCAAGGTCTGAATCAATGGCATCATCAGGGTTTCCATCGAAATTTAGATCTGCACCCTCTATTATGGTCAAAATTCCATCTCCATCATCATCATCATCGATATAATCAGGTAATCCGTCTCCATCAGTGTCTTGCGCATCATCAGCTCTTCTGTCACCATTAGGATCAGGGTTCTCATATTGGGTGAACAGACCATCATTTTCATCGTCTGGATCCAAAGAGTCAACAATACCATCTCCATCAAAATCATCAGACCTTCTCCTTGCGCTCCTGGCGGAGAAGCTGTTTGATTGCATTGCTTCAAATTGACTGTCAATACCATCACCATCATCATCTTCATCAATAGAGTTGACATATCCATCTGCATCAGTATCGGATTGAATAATATCTGGATCGACTTCCTCCACAGGGGTTTGGCTTGTTGTTAATGATACAATATCCAGAGTCGATGAATCTGAAAAAGTTACATTCATAGGAGTATTTGGTATAGGTACATTCAAATCTCCAAGTTCTGTGTTTACATAACCAATCACCACTTCGTAAATACCGTCTTTATTATGATCCTGAGGATTATTAGGGTCTGGAGGGCTGATAAATGAGAGTATTCCCTCTTCTTCCTCTTCTTCCTCTTCTTCCTCATCCCTATTTGTACCTCTTCTTACAACAGATCTTTGCGAATAATTCTCATAGTTTTGTTTAGCCCCTGGCTCTCCGTATTTAACGGTGAATAAATGAGCATCTGCCCCTCCAGAGACTTGCTTTCTTATTTTCCACTTCCCTACTCCTCTAAATGGATTAGATAATCCACGTCGATCATCAGACTCAAGTGTGTTTGTTGTGGTAGTATTTTTTGAGAATGAAATATCAATGGGTTGCAAAATGGCTAAAAACTGCATTTCTGTAAAATCATTAACCCCATCATTATCATCATCTACATCAGCATTGTTTCCAACTCCATCTCCATCAATATCGTTTACCTCGGATGCATCTGTAGGGAAGTTATCTATAAGGTCTAACACTCCATCGTTATCATCATCTGTATCGGTGTTGTTTCCAATACCATCATAGTCAGTATCTGTATCTTCATCAGCATTGAGTGGGAAATCATCATCCCCATCAAGGGTTTGATCCCCATCTGAATCCTTATTTAGTGGATTAGTGGTTAGGCGAATTTCTGCTCCATCTGTAAGACCATCGTCATCAGAATCAGCTACCAAAGGATTAGTACCATATTTAGCTTCGGTAGTATCTGAAAGACCATCATTATCATCATCTAAATCAACATCGTCTCCTATCCCGTCTCCGTCAGTATCTATATTTTCATAAGGATCAAGAGGGAATGCATCTTGTCCGTCTGGTATTCGATCTCCATCAGAGTCACTATCTGTAAGATCCGTAGACATGGCTAGTTCAACCCCGTCGTCCAGCCCGTCACCGTCGGTATCAATATCATTTGGATTAGAGTTTAACTTGATCTCCTCTCCATCAGACACCCCATCTCCATCGGTGTCAGGGTTAAATGGATCAGTATTTTGACTAGCTTCTTGCTCGTCTGTCAGTCCATCGTTATCATCATCAGGATCTTCTTCGTCCTTTATTCCATCCTTATCATTATCATTATTTCCCTGGGGATCAAGTGGCAGTTGATCTTCACCGTCTTCAGTTCCATCCCCATCGGTGTCAGGATTTAATGGATCAGTTTTTATCTCAAGCTCTTCTCCATCATCCAGTCCATCACCATCGGTATCCGGATTTAATGGATCAATGCCTAGATCTTTTTCATCAAAGTCTCCAACTCCATCGCCATCAGTATCCGCGCTTTTTGGGTCTGTACCTTCTGCCGTTTCAATCGCATCCTCAATCCCATCTCCATCGTCGTCTATATCTGAATTATCTCCTATACCATCTGAATCAGTGTCTACTATTTCAGTTGGGTCTAGTGGAAGATCATCCTCGCTATCAATGATACCGTCATCATCACTATCAACATCTCTGGGATCTGTTCCTCTTGCCAATTCCTCTCCATCAGTAGATCCATCCCCATCAGTGTCTGGATTCTCAGGGTTGGTTCTAATTTCTTTTTCTTTTTCATCTGAAACACCATCGCGATCAGTATCAACAGAAATATTTGGATCCAGCGGGAAGTCATCACTTCCATCAGGAGAGCCGTCACCATCACTGTCTGGATTAAGAGGATCTGTATTGGCCTGAACCTCTTCACCATCTTTTAATCCGTCTCCATCGGTATCTGCTTTTAATGGATCTGTGCCTAAAGCTATTTCTTCCTCATCAGTAATATCATCATTGTCATCATCCTTATCTGATATGTCGCCTATTCCATCTTTATCGGTATCTATCGATTCCTTGTCATCCAGTGGGAAATTATCATCTTTATCAACAACACCATCTCCATCGGTATCTGGATTAAGAGGATCTGTTCTTCTATCTACTTCCTGACCGTCACTTAGACCATCCTCGTCACTATCAGGATTAAATGGATTGGTTCCAATTTGTTTCTCATCCTGGTCAGAAACCCCGTCATTATCATCGTCATCATCCTGCTGATCCCCGATTCCATCACCATCATTGTCTCGACTCTCTCCAGCATTAAGAGGAAGCTTATCAGCTCCATCCTTGATTCCATCACCATCACTATCAGGATTATTAGGGTCTGTTTCTTTTAAGATCTCCATTCCATCAGTGAGTCCATCATCATCTGTATCAGAGCTTAATGGATTAGTTTTATACTCAACTTCTTCACCGTCAGTGAGCACATCACCGTCAGTATCGGGGTTAAGCGGATCTGTGTCTAATTCAGCTTCATCAAAATCACTTAGCCCGTCCTGATCTGTATCAGGCTTCTCAGGATCTGTTCCTAAAGCCACTTCCTCTTCATCGAGTAAACCATCATTATCATCATCGGGATCTTCACCATCAGGAATACCATCTCCATCAGCATCATCAGCTCTGTTAGGATCTAGAGGGAAGTCATCTTCACCGTCTAAAATACCATCTCCATCACTATCAGGATTTAATGGATCCGTTTCTAATTTAGCTTCCTCTCCATCATCAGAACCATCGCCATCTGTATCGGGATTAAGTGGATCAGTCCCGTTTGCAATCTCCTCGCTATCCAGTGAGCCATCATTATCATCATCAGGGTCTTTATTATCACCAATTCCATCTTCATCACTGTCAAAGTCCTCATCTGCATTATTAGGAAGTTTGTCTTCTCCATCTTTTATTCCATCGCCATCGGTGTCTGGATTAAGTGGATCAGTGCCCAGATCATTTTCCTGTTTATCAGAAAGACCATCTTTGTCCGTGTCTGTAGTTCTTGGGTCCGTCCCTAGGGTAACTTCTTCAAAATCAGTAAGCCCATCGCCATCACTATCAGCATTTTTAGGATCGGTTCTTTGTGATAGCTCATCAATATCTGATACACCATCATTATCGTCGTCTCGATCATAGACATCTCCTAAACCATCCTTATCTGAATCTATATATTCAAATGGATCTGTTGGGAAGTGGTCAATAGGATCAATGGTTCCATCTCCATCGGTATCAGTATTATTAGGATTCGTTTTTAATTGAAGTTCAAAACCATCACCTAATCCATCTCCGTCAGTATCTGGATTATATGGATCAGTACCAATTGCATACTCAAAAGTATCAGGAACATTATCATTGTCATCATCAGGATCGACATCGTCAGGCAATCCATCTCTATCAAAGTCCGCGACTTCAAAAGGAGAGAATGGATTTGAATCCTCGCCATCTAAAATACCATCGCCATCTGTGTCTGGATTTTGTGGATCAGTGCTCATAGAAATTTCCACACCATCACTAAGACCATCCCCATCAGTGTCTGGATTAAGTGGATTGGTACCATAGATAAGTTCCTCTAAGTCAAGAAGGCCATCATTATCATCATCAAGATCAGCATTATCTCCTATACCATCTTTATCACTGTCTTTTCCTTCTTTTGAATTAAGAGGGAAAGGGTCTTCTGAATCATTGATGGTGTCTGCGTCGGTATCTGGATTATTAGGTTTTGTTCCAATTACGAATTCCTCAAGATCAGTTAATTTATCACCATCGGTATCTTCTAATAATGGATTACTACCAAATGAAAATTCTACAATATCAGGTAATCCGTCATTATCATCATCAGGGTCAATATTGTCAATGATTCCGTCCTTGTCAGTATCAGTGTTGTCTATTGAGCATCCACTTGAATCAACCTCATTTCCAGTCGGAGTATCAGGACATTGGTCTATTGAATCAACAATTCCATCTCCATCATTATCGAAGAATAAAGTTACTGATGTAGATGAGGGCAACTGATTAAGTGGATTTCCGACTAAATCAAAAATTGGATCTGAAATTTTAAGTATGAGATCACCATAATAAGGACTAAGATCCGTGAAATTTATATCAAATGATTTTTTATCAAACCTAGGAGTAATTGAGGCTGGAATAACTTTCTCGTACTCGCTTATTTCGGTGATAGAAGCGGTAGATGCTGATAAATTAGATATAGAGATATTTGACGAGGTAATCACCTCTGATGTACTTGTATTAATGTTAGAAATAATTGGTATTGGTCTTTTTACAAGGGCATAAAAATCGTTAGCATTTAAATCCTCTATTGTTAATGAGGTAGACTTTGAAAATACAGCCTCATTAAAACTTATAGAAAATAGATTGCTTCCAGTCATTTTGAAATCCTCTAAATATGGAGGAGAATTATCTTTATCAATAGTAAAGGAGTTAGTTGGATCTGAGTAGAAGTTCCCACCTGTATCAGTAGCAACTACAGTTATAATTGTTGAATTATTTATTAATGATGAATTGAAATTATAAACCCAAAAAGTACCTGATGAATTTGCACTAGTCATATTAACATTTGATGCAATACCAGTAAGAGTGATTTTTGGGTATTGAATCATTTCCTCGGAAAACTGAGCAGAAACTGAAATATTGTCATTCGCATTAGCAGTGTTGCTTCTATGTATTCCAAGATTTGAAGAAATTGTTAAAGTAGGTATTTGAGTATCAACTTCAATAGTTAAGGTGTTTGTATTTGTAATTTGATTTCCTACCAAATCTGTACCAGTTACTTGGGCTGTCAAAGTATAATTGCCGTCAGGTAAGGTTTGTAAACTTAGATCATACCCCCAAGAACTTGAATTAGTTCCAGATTTTAAACTCATAGGATAGGAAACAGTTCCTAAATTAGGATGTCCCGATAGGACTATTATCGGGTTTAAAACTGGTTCTGAAAAGCTTGCTGTAATTGAAAAATTGGAAGAATTAATTTTATCATTGTTTGAAATTTGATTGTCTTCTTCGTCATGAGTCAATGATACTGTTGCAGGTGTATTGTCTATGACATTAATTGTTAATCCTTTAGTAAATGAATTTAATCCATCAAAGGCCTGAACATTAATTTTCATTAATGGGGTCTGATGATAAATAATATTTTTTGCTACTAAAAGTTGATTATTTGAAATCGAGAAATATGAATTATGTAAGTCATTAGATCCATCTCCTGAAACTAAAGTATAAATAAAATTTGTAGTGTCAGAATCAGTAGCAGTTAATTTACTTACCAATGTACCTATAGCTGAAAATTCATCAACAGAAGCTGTAGAGGTTGAGGTACCTCCAGATGAAAATGTAAGGCTAGAGTTTCCAACTTGGGTAAAGGTGTGGATGGTATACCCTCCACCTTGAGTTATAGTTCCACCTGATGGAGGAGGGCCAGTAGCTATTGGGTTTCCTAGGTACCTTATAATCACGATCCCTTTTGCACCATTACCTCCAATACGATTAGTTCCTCCATCTCCACCATTACCAGTATTGCCTGTTTCATTCGAGGCAGTAAAAGTTCGGCGAGGCCCGCCTGGTCCACCGTCCCCTCCAGCAGCATAAATGACTGAACTGCCCGATATGCTATTGGATGTACCTGCACCACCTCCACCCAGAGTTCCTCGGTTCCTATCCTGACCTCGAGCTCCAGCTGAAGATGCACCACCACCACCACCACCATTACCTTGA
>CACLQG010000021.1 GCA_902609035.1 uncultured Bacteroidota bacterium | reverse complement strand
CAAAGGTTAATGTAATTTTATCTGACCATATGTCAAGTACTATACAAACAAGTCATTTCAATCTATCTTCAAGTGGCGGTTCAGCAACCCTGGCTTCCCAAACTCCAACAAGTATAACTGTTAGTGGTACAAAAGTGAGTTTAGGGGTAGATTTAAGTGGTACTCCAAATGGAAGTGAGATAATTACTGTTTCAATTCAACCTAATTCAGTTTATGATTTGGCTAGTAATGTTGCATCTACTACCCAATCAAACAATTCTGCTAATCTAGTTAGAGGAATTGTGAGTGATAATGTAATCTTGTATTTAGATGCGAGGAACGTTGCTTCTTACTCAGGAAGTGGGACAGATTGGTATGATTTGTCTGGCAATGGAAATGATTTTAGAATTTACGGGGCAACTTACAACAACTCTGGATATTTTGACTTTGACGGCTCAAATGACTGGGCAAGAACAATTTCATCATTAGACTTAAGTAGTTTTTCAAACGTTACTGTTCAAATTTATTTTAAAACTGAAAATACTAATTCAACTGAAGCAACCTACGAGTATTCAACAAACTGGAATACTCAATCAGGGGGATTTGGATTATTTGCTCATAGCGCTAGTGGTCCTTTTGTAAATAATACCCATCATACAAATCAAAACGGAGGTTTTAGTGGAAATTCAGGAAGAAATTATCAGTTTAACATTAATTCTAATTGGCACTTGCATACTAATATCCATAGCATGGTAAATGATGCAACAGGAAGACTATCGTATGTTGATCACACACTTATTCCATTTACATCATCTCCATACCCAAATTCGACAGCTACAATTAATGGATCTTTTTCAAATCACCATTTTTACGTTGGTTCAAGAGCTGGGACTAATTATTATTTGAATGGACAAGTTCAATCAGTTATTATTTATGGCACTAAGTTATCGGCTAATCAAGTTTCAAATAATTATTATTCGCTTACTGGTGAAAATAGGCCTCCAACCGACATTTCTTTAACTTCAAATACAATAACTGAGACAGCTTCAATTGGAAGCGGCGTAGGAAATTTGTCAGCTGTTGATAGTGACACCTCGATTAGTTCATTAACATTTACCCTAGCATCTGGTAATGGTATCAATGACGCTGATAACGATAGTTTTACTATAAGTGGTACTTCACTTTTAACAAGTACGACTCTTGATTTTGAAACTAAAAATTCTTACAATATTTATATTAATGTGAATGATGGATCTAGTAATTATGCCAAGGCTTTTACAGTAAGTGTCACAAATATATTAGAGCCGATAACTGATCTTGGTTTTGCCCATATATCTAAAGCATATAAATTTAACGGAACCAACAACTATATTGAGGTGCCTTACGCAGCTGAGAATCACCCATCAAATTTTACAATAGAACTTTGGGCACGTCTAGACCAAGATACTGGTACTTGGCAATCGCCATTAAGCTCTAGATATGGAGCACGACCATGGAATAATTTGTCTGGATACAACTTTTACGCAGTTAATGGCCTTGGAAGTTGGAGCTTTAGTACAGGAAGTGGTGGTGCTTGGGAGGGAGTGGGTACCTCAACATCCACTATAGGTGAAATTTACAACGGAACAACTTTAAAATTTGGAATATGGACACACCTTGCGTCAACCTATGATGGAACAACCATCCGCTTCTATGTCAATGGTGCTTTAGTCGGTACAGATTCAGCCGGTTACAGTCGTGTAGGGTTTAATTCAATTCCTCAGAGACCTCTTAGAATTGGTGCTGGGAGAACGGAGAGCTCAGCGATATATTTTTTTAATGGCGCTGTCGATGAGGTTAGAATATGGAATTATGCCCGTACCCGAAATGAAATAAATAATAAGAAGAATGCCATCTTGACTGGTCAAGAAACAGGTCTTGTATCCTATTATAATTTTGATAATGGCAATGCATCAAATGAAACAGGTGTAAGTGCTAGAGATGGCACGCTTTACAACTCACCTTCGATTATAACTAGAACTACTCCATATGAAGCAAATGTTGAAGAAGAATCTGCTTTAGGAACCTTTGTGGGCAATTTAACCGCTACTGACTCAGACACTACTGATTTTACATTTAGTCTCGTGCCAGGTAACGGTACTAACGATCAGCACAACTCATTATTTACCGTATCAGGCACCCAACTTTTTGTTGATGGTAATATTGACTATGAGACTAATTCAAGTTTGAATATTTATGTCCAAGCCAGTGATGGAACTAATACCCTTGCTAAGGCTCTTACGATTAATGTCAGTGATGTAAATGAGATTCCAGTAATTTCGGGAACAACCTTATCTAATGATAACTCATTTATAAACGTCACATTCAGTGAGGCTGTTTATGACACCAATGGAGGATCAGGAGCACTAGAGGCTGCAGATTTTTCACTATCAATAAATGGAGGAACGGCGACATTGTCATCGGCTACTCCATCAAGTATTTCTGTAAATGGTAATACATATACTTTAGGGCTTCCTGTTTCAGGTTCAATAAGTGGCAGCGAGACTGTTACAGTAGTACCAATCCAAGACGCTATTTATGATATAGGTTCAGCTACAGCTAGTACTACCCAATCTAATAATACGGTGAGCCTTCATGGTGATAGTGACTCCGACGGAGTGAATGATGCTTTGGATCAATGTTCCAATACCCCTAATGGAGAATCAGTAGATGCTAATGGGTGCACGGAAAGTCAAAATGATCCTGATAATGATGGCATTTTACGGACAAATGATAACTGCCCCAACACAGCCAATAGCGATCAAACAGATACCGATGGAGATGGTATCGGAGACGCTTGTGATCCCGATATTGATAACGATGGAATAGCAAACGGTTCAGATAACTGTCCCTATGATTACAATCCTGACCAAAAAGACAGTGATTCTGATGGTATTGGAGATCTTTGTGATAGGGACAATGATAATGATGGATATGATAATGGAGGAGACAGGTTCCCATTTGATCCCACAGAGTGGTTTGATAGTGATAATGATGGTATTGGAAATAATGCTGATACTGACGATGACAATGATACTTACCTTGACACAGACGACGCTTTTCCCCTAGATCGGAAAGAGTGGTTGGATACTGATGGAGATGGCATAGGAAACAACAGAGATAAAGATGATGATAATGATGGTGTAGAGGATAGAGAAGATGATTTACCATTAGATTCAAATGAATACTTAGATACTGATAAAGACGGCTTAGGAAACAATGCCGATGATGATGATGATGGAGATGGTTATTCCGATCTAGACGAAATAGAATGCAAGAGTGATCCGTTAAAGAGTTTTAATAGGCCTAAAGATTACGATAGAGATTTGATTCCTGACTGTATAGATACCGACGATGACGATGATGGCTGCTTAGATCGGGACGATGTTTTCCCATTCAACGAGAGAGAATGTTTAGATAGCGATGGAGATGGAATAGGAGATAACTCAGATATGGATGCTGACAATGATGGAGTTTATGACTATAATGATGATTTTCCTACTGATCCCAATGAGTCAAAAGATACAGATGGAGATGGCATAGGAGATAATGCTGATCTAGATGATAATAATGATGGCTTCCCTGAGGATCCAATTACCAATAGTGCAGGAGAGGAAGTTATTCCAATATTTGTATCTGAGCTGTTAACACCGAATCAATCAGGAGAGGAGTCCAGGTGGAGAATAGTAAACATAGACAAATACCCGACGGCTAATGTGAAGATTTACAGTCCATCTGGAATATTGGTATATGAGTCATGGGAATATAAGAATGACTGGGATGGAACAGATAAAAAGGGTAGACCACTGCCAAGTGGACCGTATCTTTATATCATAGACAGGGGAGATGAAACTTTAATTGAAGAAGGATGGTTATATATTTTTAATTAAAATTTGAAGTGATTAAAAAAATAAAGCTACTATATATTTTCCTGTTTACTATATTTATCAATGTTTCTTTTGCCCAAGTAAATGAAAACTTATTGATGGAGCGTTTTAATATGAATGCTTTTAATCCAGCTTATGCAGGAACAGAGGGAAGAGTACTTTCCTTCACCACTCGATCCACTTGGCAGGGAGTCAGTGGCGCGCCAAAGATGAACTACTTTTACTTTAGTGGTAATCCAAAAAAGAACCTGGCTTTTGGACTCTCTGTAATCAATAATAAAGTTTTTGTAGACGAGAGAACTCTTTACTCTGTAGATGCTAGTTATAAGCTCACCATAGGAGCAGGTAAAACACTATCATTGGGAGTCAAGGCAGGAGCACATACAAAATTTACAGACGTAGAAGCAATTCAGCGTTTGACCAATGCTCCTAATTCTGCTATTCCCGATATCACCAAAGAGACTTATCCTGTATTTGGATTTGGGGGTCTCTATAAAACACAAAAATTTTACCTTTCTTTTTCTATTCCTAATTTCTTAAACCCCATTAAGTACACCGACAATGAATCATTTATCGGAGATGAGAAACCCTCGACCTATTTATTGGCTGGCTACAGGATTGGGGTAGGCTCAGTAAACTCTTCGATCAATCCCTATATAAGTTCCAAGATCATTCCTGGAACAGGGAACACAGTTCATTTTGGAGGAACCTATGATTACAAGAGCCTATTTGAGTTAGGGGGTGGTTACAAAAGCACCAAGTATATGAATGTGATGGCCATAATTAAAACCAAGTTTGGATTATCACTGGCCTATTCCTATGATTTTAGAGGTGCAGCAAATGATGTTGAGGTACAGAGAACTGGAAATGAGATTTTCCTAAAATTTAATTTTTAAACCAAATAGGTCTTCTTTCACCCTCGGTATCTTTTAATATTTCGTTAATGCGATTGTCCAACTTTTTAAGAGTTGGTGCCAGATTAGGTAATTGCTTTATGGCATGTCGCACAAAATGTCCGTAACCTAGCCCATAAACAACATCACCTAATAAATTATTTTTTTGATTCGGATCTTTTTTCATATCATATAGCTCAAAATTATCCCATACCCCATGGTAGGTAATATAACTGTACTCTTTTGTTCGTAGTCCAAAAATTGTAGGGGTCTGCACTGCCATGTGGTCAATAAAATATTCGTAGAGAAAGTCTTGTCTCCAGTTAATAGACTCTCCCAAGGCTAATGGAAGAAATGACTCTCCTTGCATTGTATCAGGTTTTTTAATTCTGGCAATGTCCAATATTGTTGGAGCGATATCTATATTTAATACAAACTGGTCGTTTACCCTCCCCTCTTTAATTTTTTCTCCCCAATATAAAAATGCAGGTACACGAATGCTCTCCTCATACATCACACGTTTATCTATTAGTCCATGTTCTCCCAATAAGTAACCGTTATCACTCATGTAAATGATTACTGTTTTTTCCAGTTCACCAAGGTCCTCCAGGGTATTGACCAATCGCCCTAAACTTTCATCTACTCCAAGCATACATTCCGCATACAATTGAATCATACGTGCTAAGTCGTCTCCTTCTACTTTATCACCATCTGTATAATTCCGTTCTGCACCGTGCCAACTTTTACGTTGCTTTTTTAACCAGCCTGGTTTTCCTTTATAATTCTCTTCAGTATTGGCATAAGAATCTGGATAGGTGATTTGTTTATCAATGTATTTTCTGTGATGTCTTTCAGTAGGTGTAAAATTTTCATGAACAGCCTTGTGGGAAATGCATAAAAAGTAAGCTTCATCTTTATCATTCTGTTCTTTAATATAGCTAAGAGCCAAGTCTGTCAAAACATCTGAGATATGTCCTTTGACTTCTTTTCGATTGCCATCAATATTTAATTCTGGATTTATATATTTCCCTTGTCCTTCAAAAGAGACCCAGTAATTAAATCCTGGTCTGCGGCTATCACTTGCCTCTCCCATATGCCATTTGCCAATAAATCCTGTATTATAGCCTGCTTTTTGTAATTCCTTTGGATAGGTTGGGGTTTTGGGGTCTAAGTCGCTATTGTTATCAATAACATCATGTTTGTGAGCGTATTGCCCCGTAATCATAGATGCTCTACTAGGGGAACAAAGAGAGGTAGTTACAAAGGCCTCTTTAAAATAAACACCTCTTTTAGCCAGTCTATCTATATTTGGTGTTTCGATAAACGGATGACTCATCATGCTTAACATATCATAACGCTGATCGTCAACTAAAAAAAAAATAATATTCGGACGTTTCTCTTGGGCAACAATAAAATTAGAGACCACAAAAAGGAAAGTCAATAATATCTTTGTCATTATAATTTATAATTGTTTTCTTAGAATTACTTTTATTAATCAAATCATGTAAACTCTCACCTGTTTATTAATTTGAGTACTATTTATATCCATGCATTATTTATTATGACCTCTGCCTAAGGACCATTATGAAAATTTACAATTCTTAAGCTTTACTATAATATAGATTGTCAACCACATTATTATATAATGCATATTCTAACGATAGCATAATGTTTTAATTCAAAAGATTTACCCAAAAAGGTTTCAACAAATTCATTATTTAAAAATAAATTTTATTTAGATATACAGGACTAAATAATGATATTGGGGCTTCTTTAAAAACAAATTACTTATAAATTAATCTGCTACATATCCAGATTCACCTTGGTCATTATCTTGAAACATAGACCGAAGTATTTCTATACTTGGTTTGGATAAAACTGGAGCAAAATAATCATTGAAAAGAGAGTAACCTAATGGGTTATTTGTTTGAATAGATTGAGGGGATCGGCTATTGTCGTTCCATTCAGGAGCTAGTGTTCCTCCAACCCAAAATTCTTTACCGAATTCCCACATATTAAAATTTAATAAATACATATATTCTTTCATCATTAATTCAGCTAAGTCTGGATTAGTAGGGTCACCATTTCCATAATCACTAACTCCATAAACCCCATTATCAATTGCCTCTTTCATTGCTAACCACAATGAGGTGTTCATAAATCCATTTACCTCAGAACTCCAGTTAAGTGCGTCTTCAGAACCTAGGACGCCTCCACGAACTCCAAAAAGATGAATTGTATGAAAAATGTGTTCTACAATTTCATTTATGTCATCATCACCGGTTCCTGAACTATCAACATTTTTATACCAAACCATGTCATTAGCTTCGTGAGTATTTAAAAACTGAATGTATCCTTGATAAGAAGGGATTCCTTCGTCTTTTAAAGGGTTAGGTGAATAAGTATCTCCTCCCCCGTAGCCTATTCTTTGTGCAGTTGGTAATCCAGCATGCCAAGTTCCTGTTTCACCCTTAAGAGTTTTTATAAGATTAATCTGAGCATCTTTATCAATTCCAGTAGCTGAGGGATCAGTTAGTAATTTCACCAATTGGGCGGTTTTCTTTGCCCATTTATCGGGTACTGCGTCTTGACCACCAACTGCTCCTGCTATAACTAATTTTAATCCATTAACAGTAAGCGATCTATCAAACCATGCACCATTAGTATTATCACTAATCAATTCCCCACTTATATAGTAGTTAGTTTGAGGTACTATTTGTTGAAAGTTTGCCTGAAGACTAAGATTACTAGTGATTGTTATAGTGATGGTAGAGGATGTTTCGTCACTACCTTCCCAGCCCAAAAATTCATAACCCTCATTTACAGTTGCAATTATTGACACCTCTGTTCCCTGTTCATATGTTCCACCCTGTGTTGAAATGGTTCCTCCCTCACCAGCCGTTACAGTTAAATCGAATTTAACTGTTTCCGAATTATTGTCAGATGATGTGTCGGTTGAATTGTCTGATGTGGTATCAGTAGTAATGTCGTCTTCTGAGCTTGAAGTCTGGTTATTAGGTGATGAAACAGTAGTAGATTCATCATCTCCAGATGAACAAGAATATATTAATATTAAGCTTATACAAATTAAGGAAAGATTTTTCATGACATCAGTTAATTCGTTCATTATCCAATTTAAATATTTTTATTTGATATTTTGATAAAATAGTATACAATAGGATTTTAAAAGTTATTTGGGAATTCCGTACGTGATTTATTGTATGGTTTTAATACTTAATAAACCCCCTCCATAGTAGAGAGTTTTTTTATTTCATTTAATATAAAACATAAAACTTAATTCTGCTGTTTCAATCATTCTTAATACATAGCAGAATTAGTGCAATATCAGTTATGAAGGTTCAATCAATGCCATTTAACGTTTAAATACAGATAGCTGAAAAAATAATAAATTCTGTAAGTTTTAGTTCTAACAATAGTACACATAATAAGTGATAAGTTATAGTAAAATAATATTTTGACTTCTTTTTTGGCAACAAAGTAATCTTTTTCTAAACCTAAAATCTTCCCTGCATTTTTAATTACATTATAGAATGGTGGTTTTTGTAGGATTTTTTATATAACCTTAGCCCGCAGGTTTGGTACAAGTACAAATTTATTTTTTTGAATGTTCTTTTGAAATGGTAATAAAATCTTTTCCCACTTAAGTCACTTGTTCTTAACCCTGGAGTTTTTATTTTAATTTAGATTTGACATCTATATTTTATTTTTAAGGGACTATTTTAATTAATGTAAATGAAGTTTTTAATTAATTCATAATAAAATGTTCAATAAACTGGCAAAAAATATATTATTTTTTTCAATCGTTGTAATTGGATTTCAGTATAGTAGGACAGAAAAGATGTCTCAACGAGATTTCAATAACATCCAATCTGGATTTATTTTACCAAAAGATTCGAATAAAGTTTGGTGTTACTATTATTGGATTGGCGATGATATTTCGAAAGAGGGAGTGACTAAAGATCTTGAGTCGATGAAAGAATTTGGAATTGGTACCGTTTTGATTGGAAATATCAGCCCAGAAGAAAAGGATGGTAATGTACCGTTGTTTAGTGATGAATGGTGGAAAATAACAACCCATGCAGTAAATGAAGGCTACCGCTTAGGCATCGATGTTGGATTTTTTAATAGCCCTGGGTGGAGCCAATCTGGTGGGCCATGGGTGACGCACGATAAAGCTATGAGACATTTGGTTTACTCAGAAACAACGATAAATGGAAAAGGAAGAAAATCCATTCTACTAGAAAAGCCAACTAGTGAATTTCAAGACACCCATGTACTTGCTTTTCGTAAAATTAAGTCAGAAAAAAGTGTTTTAAATATTCAAAATAGTAGAATTAGCTGTTCTCCCGAAATAAATAACATCGAAAATCTTTTGGATAGTAAAATTAAAACAGAGGCATTATTTCGAACTCGTTCAAATGAAGAATACATAATAGACATTGTTGCCGATAGTAAAATCGAAGCACGGAGTTTAATGTTGTATCCAACTCGAGATAGGTTTCGTTGTGACATAGAATTTTGGGCAGAAATCAACGGAGAGTTTAAAAAAATTAATTCTTTTCCATT
The DNA here is from genome assembly GCA_902609035.1 of uncultured Bacteroidota bacterium. The sequence goes on along the minus strand of CACLQG010000021.1, from coordinate 10,269 downwards.
TAATCGTAAAAAAAATGTTAAGAATTGTGGTCCTCGTGACCGTGGTCCTTTAGCAGTATCCCTTCCAGCAATCTATTCCAATAAATTTAGATTGGTATGTAATAATATGGATGGTCGGCCATTAGCAGGTTTTTCAGAAATCCTAATAGCTGAAAACGAAGTGTTGGATGCTTTTGTAGAAAAATCGTTAGGTAAATTACACGAAACTGCACAACCCGAGTTTGATAGTTACTTATGGAATTCTCAAACCGAAGTAAATGATCAAAGTCAAAAAATTGATCAGACAATTGACTTAAGTGATAAAATGGATAAATTGGGAATATTGACTTGGGATGTGCCAGAAGGAGAATGGTCGATTATTAGGATGGGGATGACGCCAACAGGAACATTAAATTCACCTGCATCTCCAAAAGGAAGAGGTTATGAAATAGACAAAGGTAATGAAGAGTTGGTTAGGTTTCATTTCAAAAATTTTATTGGTGAAATCATAAAAAGAATTCCAGAAAAAAGTTTGTCAGCATTAAAATATGTAATTGGTGATAGTTATGAAAAGGGTTCGCAAAACTGGAGTGACGGATTTGAAGAACGTTTTGAAGCAAAATATGCTTATAATCCAGTAAAATATTTACCCACACTTTCAGGAAGAATTGTTTCTAGTGTGGAGGAATCAGATCGATTTCTTTGGGATCTTCGCCGTATGGTTGCAGATGATATAGCATACGAGTATGTTGGTGGACTTCGAAAAATAGCTAACGAAAATAATTTGAAACTTTGGTTGGAAAATTATGGACATTGGGGTTTTTCTTCAGAATTTATGATGTATGGGGGGCAGTCAGATTTGATTAGCGGTGAATATTGGAACGAAGGATCATTAGGGGATATTGAATGTAAAGCAGCATCATCAACTGCACATATTTATAATAAACCTGTAGTTTATGCTGAAGCTTTTACGGCAAACTGGGATAGTTATTTAAGACATCCTGCTATGTTGAAAACTCGTGGTGACTGGTCGTTTACCGAGGGAATAAATAAGCAGGTGCTACATGTATACATTCATCAACCAGACGATGATCGAAAACCTGGAATCAATGCCACTTTTTCTACGGAATTTAATAGGCATAATACATGGTTTAAACAGGGAAAACATTGGATCGATTATTTACGGCGCTGTCAACATATGTTGCAACAGGGTAAATATGTAGCAGATGTACTTTATTTTATTGGAGAAGATGCGCCAAAAATGTCAGGAATAATTGACCCTGAATTACCATCAGGTTATAGTTTTGACTATATAAATGCCGAAGCAATTATTAAACGACTATCAGTAAAAAATGGTTATTTTGTTTTACCGGACGGAATGAAATATAAAATTCTTGCAATTCCTCAAGATGCAAATATACGGCCTGAAACTTTACAAAAATTATCAGATTTAGTAAAACAGGGTGGATCAATTCTGGGGAATAAGTTTAAAAAATCACCAAGTTTACAAAATTTTCCAGCTTGTGATTTCGAAATCAAAAAACTATCGCAAGAGCTGTGGGGAGGTGAAATACATACTGGGGAATTAAAAAGAAAAGTTGGTAAAGGCTATGTGTTTGATGGAATGGGAATTCAAAATGCACTTGATTTTCTGAATATTGAAAAGGATGTGAAAATTGAAAAAGATATTCCTGTTTTATGGACACACAGAACTTTATTCGGAATGGAAATCTACTTCCTAACTAACCAATCTGAAAATAAAATTTCCCTTGAACCCTCATTTAGAGTTACCGGACTAGAACCGCAATTGTGGAATCCGGTCACAGGAAAAATAAGAGTACTTCCTGAATATAGTAAAACTGGAGACAGAACGAAGCTTCCGATTACTTTAGAGGGCCATGAAAGTTGTTTCATTGTATTTACTAACAACAAAAATGATAATGTTATTAGTAATAATTCACAAAATTTCCCTGGTTTGAAAACATTTAAAAAGATAGAAAAATCTTGGCAAGTTGAATTTGAAAATAAAAAGATAGGGCCCAAAGAATCGATTACAATAGATAACCTTTCAGATTGGACAAAATGGTCTAATAAAAAAGCTAAATATTACTCAGGAACTGCCACTTACAAAACATCCTTTATAATAGATACTATTCCAAAGGGTGAAATCTTTATAAATCTAGGTAATATTGGTGTTATGGCTGAAGTTAAAATTAACGGTAAAAAAATTGGGGGGGTTTGGATTTCCCCGTTCAGGCTAAATACAGAAGATTTGGTCAAAAGTGGAGATAATTGTTTAGAGGTTAAAGTGGTAAATCTATGGAGAAATAGGATTGTTGGTGACAAAAGGTTGCCAACTGATAAAAGATTTACATGGACAGTTTTTGATGATGCGAGTGAAGATGAACTACTTCAGACTTCAGGGCTTTTAGGTCCTGTAACATTTGAAACATATATATCTAAAGATGAGTAGAAAGCAAATACCTCAGATTCAAAATAAAATGCAACTAATATATCTTAAGTTAATTATTATTGTTTTTAATTGTTTAGCTGTTTATTCACAGCCAGTTGAAAATAAACAAGACATATATTATTCAAATCCAATTGTTTCGGGTAATTGGAGCGACCCAGGAATCATTAAGGTTGGAGAAGATTATTATGCTATGTGTTCTTCTAATGAATGGCAACCAGGAGTACCCATTATTCATTCAAAAGATTTAATACACTGGGAATATATTGGAAATGCTTTTTTAGAAAATCCAATATTAAATACTGGAGAAACATTGCGTGGTGTTTGGGGGGGAGAGATAGCATTTAATCCAAATACAAAACGTTTTCTTATTTATGTTCCAGTAATGGGAAACATGTATGTTTACCAAGCTAAAGAACCTGAAGGACCCTATTCAGAGCCCGTAAAACTTAAATTAGATGGAGTTGACCCAGGATTTTTTGCTGATGATGATGGTAAGCTGTATGTTATTTCTGGCAAAGGGGCAATAATGAGTCTAAGTGATGATGGATTAAGAACTGAAAAGTTGATTACCCAAATTGATATTTCAGGGTATAAACCCTTTGAAGGCCCTGATATTTTTAAACATGGGGAATTTTATTATATCCTTTTCTCACCAGGAGGTACACGACCTCATCAACCTAGCGAAATTTCCACTATGCGTGCAAAAAGTCTAAATGGGCCCTGGCTATTAGATCCTCAAAATCCAAATATGTTTTGTACAGATAATAAGTCTGCAAAATTTGAGGGGCCGGCACATGGAACTTTAATTGAAATAGCAAAAGATGATTGGTGGCTATTTTATCACGCACACGAATTGTCTCATTATAGCTTGGGGCGTCCCATGTTAATGGAGCCTGTGGAATGGAAAAATAATTGGTGGAAACCTCTTAACGGTCGAATTCCAAGTGAGAAAAACAGAAAGCCAAACTTAGCAGAACATATTTTGAATTTAGCTTCTTCTGATGAGTTTAATAATGAGAACTTGGGATTACAATGGTTCTTCCACACTAAACCTGATTTTTCAGGCAAATCCTGGTCTCTCATCGATAGACCAGGATATTTAAGAATTAAAACCAAACCGGGGGATATAAGTTCAGATAATTCATTAAGCAATGTTTTTTTACAAAGAGTTACTGCGAAGAAATTTGAATTTACTACCCTAATCGACTTTGATGCTAAAGATAACAACGAAAAAGCAGGTTTGCACATGTATCACGATCCAGGTATGAATTTTTGGTTGGCTTCTTCAATAAACCAAGGAAAAAAAATATTCGAAGTGGGTAAATATAACAATGGAAAGAAAGCCATTTTATGGACCGTACCTAATGAGATAGGAAATAAAGTGTTTCTGAAAATTAAAGTGGATGGAGATGAAACAGCGCGTTTTTATTATAGTGCTGATGGAAATATTTGGGAAGTATTGGGAGAAGAAATATATTTTGGAGATAGCTGGTTTGATTTAAGAGGTAATAAAAAAGGAAATCCAGATTTGGGATGGATTGGTATAAAAAAACGTAATGCATGGTCGGCAGCAACTTTTGGGGTTTTTGCTGTAGGTGATGGTGCTGAGAAAACAAATATAGCCGATTTTAAATTTTTCAGGTTAGGGGATTTTGTAATTCGATAATTTTATTTAAGAATTAAAGTTTAAAACTTCACAGATAATAAATGGAGTATATATATTTTGCTACAAAAAATGAAGTATAAATTATATAAAGATGAAACAGGAAAATGGAATCTTAGAGGTATATTCGGAAATAAATAAATTATTAAAAATATTCACTGACAGACTAAGAAAATTAATTATCGGAGATTTTTTTCTACTCGTATTTATCTGTTTATTAAATATTGTTTTTATACATGGGCAATACTCAAATGAAATTAAGTCATATAACATATCTTCACCTTTTCAGAAAGAAAATACAACTATTCGTATACTTCTCCCTGATCATTTCTCAATTAATAAAAAATATAAAGTTTTATATGTACTCCCAGTTCGCGAACAAGGCAATAAAAAAAGTGGAGATCCTCTGATGGAGATCATAAAAGGCGATCTTCACAATAAATATAAGCTAATATGTGTATTCCCTGGTTATACACATTTACCCTGGTATTCCGATCACTCTGTCGATAAAACCAAACAAGATGAAAGTCATTTCTTAAAAACAGTATTACCATTTGTTGATGAAAATTACCCGACAATCAGAGGAAAAGAAGGAAGACTCCTGATGGGTTTTAGTAAATCAGGGTGGGGAGCACTTACTTTATTACTAAGAAACCCTGAGATTTTCAAAAAAGCTGCTGGATGGGATATTGGGATAAGAATGGATACTAATGTACCGGCAGATAGTTCTTTTGTAAAGGCCGCAGTATCGACATTTGGAGATTTAGAGAATTTTGAAAAATACAGAGTCTCTACACTTTTAAAAAAAAACAAGGATAAACTTGGAATGACTTCACGAATTTTTTATTACAACACAGAAGGAAATCGTGCTAAAGGAGGAACCGTTATTCATAAATTAATGGTTGAATTGGGAATTCCACATTTGTATCTTTATGAACGAAAACGAAAGCATCGATGGGACAGCGGCTGGATACCAGAGGCCATAAATTTTCTTGTTGAAAATGAATAACATTTGGAATGATTAAAATAATTCCCCTATTATTAATTAGCTTTATTTAGGGTTCGTTTTGTAAGATGGTTTTTTCTAAGTTAAAGCTCATAATGCCATAAATTACCGAATTCCAAAAGGTTGGGACCAATTCAAATCTATTTTAAACTACTATTTTCATTCATCTAAATAGCTTTTAGTGATGCTACTATTCAGGGTTTTTGTGCAGGGGTGTGGGAGGTATTGCAGGTTTTCAATTTGTTAACTTTTTAATCTAGTGCAAAGTTCCTTTATGTTTATCCATTTTTTGAAATGAGATTGAGGTTTTAAAAAATGTTGTCCTGCTGTCCTGCCCACTAGGTTGGAGAAACTAGGACAATTTTTAACGGTTTTATCCTTATTTGATTGTCAATAAGATTCCTATGCTTTATTCCTGTGTTTATTATTAGGGATGGCTTTTTCTAGTTAAGCTAATTTCCTATTATGAAAGAAGTCATACTTAAAATCCATCTTGTTCAGGTTTATGGTTATAAACTAGTTAACTGCTTTATCCAGTAATCTATATTCCTCTTTTTAATTGTCTCATGTTTTGACCTTTGATTTTTCTGAGAAAAATTGATTGGATTTTTATATAAAAAAACAACAGAGAAGTTGATAGTGGAAAAAGATATTTTATTAGAACATCTGTAAGTGATTTATACTATTCACTAAACACCTAAAAATTAAAATAAATCTTATTTTTATTATAAAACAATAATTTAAAATTTAATTTCTTTGATAAAAATAAAAAATTTTTTTTTCTATTTATCCATTATTGTGGCCTCACTTATTGTCATACTTTATGTATTGGTAAATATTTTTGCTGGTGCAGGGAGAAAAATCGATCAGCCAATCAAGCTTGGAAACGTTGAAGTCCCCGTAGAGCGAACATTTTCTTTCCATAATAATTCAGACCTAAAACAAAAAATTCTAGATGGATGGACATCTAAAACGCCTCAAGATTGGAAGCTTGATGAGAAGGTGAATTTAAAAAATTCACGTATTGTAATTAGTTGTTTATTGGAAGGTAAAAGGGTTGAGGAGATGAATAGATATTTAATGAATCAAAAAGCAGTAGGTCACCCAGGATCTCCTTGGTTACTCTATCCTTTGGGCGACTATGATTTTACTGCTATGGCATTTACTGCTCTGCTTTATCTTTTTGGAGAAAGCCCTGATTTATTGTTCCCCAAAACTAGGGATCACTTATTGGATAATATACTTACAATAGAGGGAAGTGAATTCAGAAGGAATGTCGGTTATATGTTTTTAGAAGATTCTGAAAATCATATTTTAATGACTGAAGGTTCTCGTTTTTTAAAAAACCAATGGCTTAAGGATCACGGAAATACCGATCCTAAATATGACAACAATACTAATGGTGTAGCCCAAAAGTTGAAGCTTTTTTTGGAGGAAATAATCACTTATGGATTCTATGAATTTAATTCAGCACCCTATTTGGGATATACCTATTGTGCACTTTTGAATTTATATGAATTTGCCTCTGGTGATATTCGATACCTTTCTGGAAAATTACTGGATCGTCTCAATTGGCAATATTCTCTGAGCAGTTACAAGTTCAAACATTTTCCTCCAAACCGAAGAAGGTTTGGTAAAAACTTTAAGACCAATATTGATTCAGATTACCATACAGTTATGCTAAAGGTTTGGGCTAGTCTTTACGACGATTCATTATCGATTGACATGTCAAGGGGAGAGCATCATGCCTTGTGGGCAACCTTTTCATCATATAAACCTGCAGATAAAGTGATGGAGTGGATTTTAAATAAACCAAAGCCATATTTTATAAAAATGGGTCATGGATACAATTCTTGTCCAGAAATTATATCAGGACATAAGGATTATCTATTATCTGCAGGTGGTGCAAACCAAGGCAAACGTTCCTTAATTGTTGCCAAACCCATTATGCTATTTTTGAACGATAGTGCATCGGAGATGAGGGAAACCTTTCACATGTTTGGTCCAGGGGATAATTTTGTGGAATGGAACAATACTGGAGTTTATAAAGACTTTGCATGCACTAAGGGGAAAGTAAATATACCAAAGGGAAAACAAGCTATAATATCATCAGCTAACTGGCAAATATATTCCATTACAGAATATGTCTTTCTTGTTACATATTCCAAAAAGGAATTGGGTTTAATGGCAATTGTCCATTCCAATTCCGCTAAAAACATTTTAGAAAAAATAATTGAAAATAATAGCGACGAAAGACAATTAAACTATCGTTTTCATCACCCTAATGGCAACACTATTGAGTATGATCTTGAATCTCCTAAGGATCAGTGGGTAATTACAAGGGTAAATAATAATAGTACGGATAGGAATTTTTCAAAATGGCCTTTCTTTGAAAGTTCATCTTTTTAAAGTTAATCTCTAAGCAATAAGGTTTCTTATCCCTTAGATTGGCAAAAAGTCAAATATATTGTAAATCATAATGATCATTGACCTGTAAGAACTTTTTGTAATTTTCTTAATGAGGTGAGCTTGTTTAAGGTTGTGGTGGATATCGAACTTATCTCATCAATATATTAAAAATAAAGAATTTAGAAAATGGGATATAAGTCAAAAATATTCTAAAGTGAAAGGATGACTTCATAGAATAGGATTAGGCTAATATTTATGGCTGATTATTCTATTTTCAACATTAGGATATAGTCTAAATTCTTAAAATGAGGCATCTAGCCAGAAGGCAAGTTCGGGCCTATGATTTTATTCCTAAAGGGAAGAGTAGCTTTGTAGTAAGAGAGATGTAATAAAATTCTAAAAAGATTGTTTTTCAGATGGTTGTAAAGAGAAATAGATTTGAAATAAATTACTATTTTGTTTTAAATTTTACAGGTTGCAATATATACTTCTAATATTTATTTATTTATTAGGTTTTCAATCAAAAGCTCAGACTTTTAAAGTTTTTGCTGATGGCAAAAATATTGAGGTATATGAACAAAACGATGTTCCATTGACTCACGGTCTATCCAGTTACAAATTTGCTCGTGTTACTTATAGGGGGAAGCCTATTAGTATTAAGTTACAGTCTTCAGACTTTTATTTTAATGAATCTGAATGGTCTATATCACCAAAGCGATACAATATTAAAGGCGAGAAATCAGGTAAGCAACTTTCATTTATAATGGATCGATTGGGTTACATTGTAATTCGTTTTAAGCAAAATCTAGATTTTACAAAACGTTTGGTTTTATTGTTTGAAGCCCCAGAAGTTATCCCAGAAAATAGAATAAACATAGTGGATGTTTATGATGTGAATAATAGCGGTAAAAAAAATGAAACATTAAAAATTCAAAAGGCTTTGGATGAAATTTCTGGAAGTGAAAATGTGCTCTATTTTCCTCCCGGTATATATAAAACTTATAAACTTGAGTTTAGAAGTAATAGTCAAATTCACCTCAGTAAAAATGCACGAATTATAGCAGATGATCATTCACTTAATAGTTATATATCAAATGATAAAACAAAAATTAATCACTTTATTCTTATCAAAGATGTTCATAACCTTCAAATTTCAGGTTTAGGAACGCTGGATGGTAATGGAACTCAAATTGGTGCGTTATCACACCCAGAGCAATCTTTAAAGATTGGAGGTATAAGGCTTTTGTTGATTTACCGTTCAAAGAATATAAAAATAGAAGGAGTGTTATTGAAAGACGCTGCCCGATGGAATACCCATATTCTCAACTCCAAGCATATTAGTTTTAGTTATTGTAAACTCATGAACAACCCAACTGAAAGTAAATATCTTGGCAGTCTTGATGGATGGGATCCAGATAGTTCTAGTGATATATTGATTGAAAACTCATTTGGATGGGCTGGGGATGACACTGTTGCAATAAAATGCACTGGAAGGGGTGAAAATCATGACATGATTCCCAATGTAGAAAGAATTATCATCCGAAATAATGTGTTTTTAACAAAAAAATCAGGTTTAAAAATAGGAACTGAAACCTATTGTGAGCTCATGCAAAAAATCATCTTTGAGGACAACGATATTATTGAATCGGACCGTGTGATGGGAATCAATGTAAGGGACGGGGCATTTGTGAATGAAGTGATGTTCAAAAATATTCACGCTGAGTATTGTCACCCGAATCGAAAGCAAACAGCGATCAACTTTTATATTACCAAAAGAAATAGCCAGACTTCTCCTTTGGGGAAAATCAAAAATATAACCATTGAGGATTGTAGTTTTGTTAAGGCCTTTCCCAAAAAGTGGGCTTTTTTTAGGCACTATTCTGAGACCCAAAAGAATGATTTAAGCGTTCATTTAAAAAATATTTTTGTTGGAGGAAAAAAAATTGAGGAGATGGATACTAAGATTTTTGATCCTAAAAAGAACAATGCCGAATTGAGTTTTAACTAAGTAGTAACATCAAAATTGATTTATTATTATTCTTACAATAATATCCTTAACCTAAGTTTGTATGTTGAAGGTGTTTTTTGTGATATTTCATTGGCTTGTTAAAATGATGGTTGTAGCTCCTACAGGAGTACTTTTATAAATAATAAATAACTATAAAACAATATATTAAGATTATTATGGCTTTATTTTGGCAACATATTGGCAACAAATCTATCTTTTTTTTAAACCCTAAAAACTTTCCTAACCTATCTGATTACCTTCACGTGATTGAGGATGCTGACAAAATCGAGGTTGAATTCGTTTTAAATGAAGAAGTTCAAAAATTTAATGCAGGGGTAATTCAGGTTGACAAAACAAATGATTTAGCAATTATCAAAATAGTTGATGCAAATTTTGATGGAGTAAGTGATCCTCCTTATAATTTTAAAACTCGATCTAGTGATGTGGGTACTAAGATCTATGCCTATGGTTATCCAATGGCACTATCTATAATGGGTAAGGAGATAAAAGTAACAGACGGAATGATTAGTTCTAAGACTGGTTTTGATGGAGATATAACAACATATCAAATAACTGCTCCAATTCAAGCTGGAAATAGTGGAGGGCCTTTATTTGATGAAAAAGGGAATTTGATAGGAATAAATTCATCCGGAATTAGAGTTGATGTAGCAGACAATGTAGCTTACTCAATTAAAACAAATTATGTGTTAAATCTAATTGACATTCTTCCT
>CACLQG010000020.1 GCA_902609035.1 uncultured Bacteroidota bacterium | reverse complement strand
AAAAAAACTTTGGAAAGTTGGACAATGAAGACATCCAACTTTATTTGTTTCAAATCGATTATAAGAAGCGTTTTCAAAACAAATAATTAAATTATCTAAATCATGAAAAAAATCGAAGCAATCATCAGAAAATCAAAATTTGATGATGTAAAAGAAGCCCTCTACAATGTTGAAGTGAACTTCTTCAGTTACTGGGATGTTACTGGAGTTGGTAATGAAAAAGAAGGCCATGTTTATCGAGGAATATCTTACAGCACCTCTGAAATTCAACGCAGATATTTATCAATAGTGGTTTCTGAAGATTTTGTCGAAAAAACAATTAGTGCTATTCTCTCTACAGCTGCCACTGACAGAGTAGGTGACGGTAAAATATTTGTGTTACCAGTTGAGGAAGCATATAGAATCAGAACAGGACAAAAAGGAAACAAATCATTAAATTAATATCTTAATCAAATATGGAAACTACAATTTTAACTGTGAATAACGTATGGATGATGGTTTGTACAGCCCTAGTGTTTTTTATGCATCTAGGGTTCTCTTTTTTAGAAATCGGACTGACCCGTCAAAAGAATACCATCAATATTTTATTTAAAAACTTTTTTGTGATCACTGTGGGACTTTTATTGTATTGTCTTGGTGGTTTTAATCTCATGTATCCTGGATTTGAGGATGGTGATATGGGAATCCTCAAATTCGCTGGTTTCGGAATCGCTGCACCTGAGGGAGGAATGGGGTTTGGATATGCTGATGGAGGATATACTTGGTGGACGGACTTCCTTTTTCAAGGAATGTTTGCTGCTACTGCTGCAACCATAGTATCAGGTTCTGTTGCTGAAAGAATAAAATTATCAGGCTTCATGCTTTTTGCCATTCTTTATGTAGGATTAGTATATCCCATTGTAGGAGCTTGGAAATGGGGTGGTGGATTCCTCGACACATGGGGATTCTATGATTTTGCTGGTTCGACTCTCGTTCACTCTGTAGGCGGATGGGGAGCATTGATCACCATTTATTTACTCGGGGCACGTATTGGTAAATTCGATCAAGATGGAAAACCAAAAGCACTACCAGGACACAGTCTACCTATTGCCTCTGCTGGGGTATTTATTCTGTGGTTAGGGTGGTTTGGATTTAACGGAGGATCAGTGTTATCCGCAGACCCAGAATTGACCTCTTTAACGCTTGTTACCACTTCATTAGCTGCTGCTGCTGGAGGTGTTGCTGCTACTTTCTTCTCCAACCTTCTTTACAAAAACTTTGATTTGACCATGTTTATGAATGGTGTATTGGGAGGATTGGTTGGAATTACAGCAGGTGCAGATCAAATGATGCCAACAGATGCCATTTTAATCGGACTCATTGCGGGTGTCGTTGTCGTTCTTGGGATTTCTTTTATTGACAAACTCAAACTGGACGATCCTGTTGGAGCAGTTGCAGTTCACCTTATCTGCGGTATCTGGGGAACGTTGGCCGTTGGTATATTTGGTGCAATGGCTGGCGTCGATCAATTCCTCGTTCAACTCATTGGAGTTGGAATTGTTGGAGCATTCTGTGTCACTTCTTCTTTTATTATTCTTTTCATTGTAAAAGCTTCAACCGGATTGAGAGTGGATAAAGAAGAAGAGTTAAATGGACTTGATCTCTCAGAACATGGTATGGAAGCTTATGCCGACTTCAGAATTAACGAGGGTTAATAATTCCATAATTCAAAATTTAAAAGCCTCCATTGAATGGGGGCTTTTTTACTTTCTTCCAATAAAATCTGAGAATCTATTGCCCTGAGCGGGCGAATTCCTATTTTTGAAAAAAAAAATGAATCAGATCACGATGTTGATGTATTGCACTGACCAAAAAGGGATCATTGCAGCGGTGACGAACTTCATACACCAAAACCAAGGGAACATTACTTATATTGACCAATATGTAGATCGGCCTAATGCAGTATTTTTTATGCGTGTTGAATGTGATTTAAATGCCATAGATTTTAACATTCAAAACTTCAAAGATCAATTCTACACATATCTCGGAAACCAATTCTCGCTACACTGTGACTTTTATTTAAAAAATCAAAAGCCAAAGATGGCCGTCTTTGTTTCCAAATACGACCACTGCCTCTATGACATACTCGCTAAACAACAATCTGGAGAGTTGGCGGCTGAAATACCATTTATACTCAGTAATCACAATGATCTCGAGATCATTGCAAAACGCTTCGATATTCCCTTCTTTCATATACCTGTTACCAAAGAAACTAAGCCCGAAGCAGAAGCTAAACAACTGGAATTACTTGAAAAAAACAATGTAGATTTTATCGTTTTGGCCAGATATATGCAAATTATATCTCCTCTCCTCATAGATCAGTTTAAACATAAAATCATCAATATCCATCATTCTTTTCTACCTGCATTTCCCGGTGCAAAGCCCTATCATTCTGCCTTTGCAAGAGGAGTGAAAATCATCGGTGCAACAAGTCATTATGTTACAGAAGAATTGGACGCGGGACCCATAATAGAGCAAGACATCACCAGAGTTACCCACCTAAACTCAATTGCCGATTTTATTGAAAAAGGAAAAGACTTAGAGAGGATTGTACTTTTACGAGCCCTAAAACAACATGTAAATCGTAAAGTAATGGTTTACGGTAATAAAACTGTAGTATTTTCATGATATTATCCTTTCAAGAATAACAGCATACCTTCATTAAATTTCTCGGGTTTTTCGACGTTTACTACATGACCACATTCCTCCAATACCAATAATTGAGATAAATGATCACTTTCCGTAATTTTTCTAACTGAAGGAAGAAACATATAATCTTGATCCCCCATAATGTATAGGGTGGGGATATTGGCCGAAACTTTTCGTAAAATTTTCAATTTGGGTATAACTTCTGAAGTAAGTTTAAACCAACGGATAAACTCTTTTTGATATAATTTTTTTGCTTCACGTATAAATAAAATCCTAGATTCTTTATGATTTCGATTGGGCATGATAATGAAAGCAAAAAAACGGTATAGCCACATGTAAGGCAAAATAGATTTAGTGGCATTGCCAAAATACATGAGAATTCTAGACCTTAGATTCAACTCTAAAATCGCACCTCCCATAATCATTTTTTCAACCCGTTTAGGTTGCATATCTGCCAACTGACGGATCAAAATAGTACCTAATGAAATACCTACAAAATGAGATTTTTTTATTTCCACATGATTCATTACATCAAAAATATCCTCAGCTATAGATTCAAAGGAATATCTTGGCTTGAATGGATTTTGTATTAAACCTTGAGAAGCACCATGCCCCCTTAAGTCAATGAGTAAAAGATTAAAATATCTAGAAAAAAAACGAATTTGCTTAAACCAAATGGCACTACTGCCCCCCGCCCCATGAATGAATGTAATCCAAGGCGCATTTTTATTTTTAGCTTTGTAGATAATGTGATGTAACATTATACAATTCCTTTTTTGTTCAGATAAAAAGCCATCTGTGTTTGCAAATCTTTCGCTACCCCTCTTGCCACTTGATCAAAATCACTTCCAGTTGAAGCGTAAATAATCCCTCTAGAGGAATTAACTAATAGACCGCATTGGTCATTCAACCCCTGAACCGCAACATCCTCCAAACTTCCACCTTGAGCACCAACGCCTGGAATCAATAAAAATGAATCGGGTAAAAGCTTTCTTATCTCCTTAAGTGCATTAGCTTTGGTAGCCCCAACCACATACATCAATCGGTTGGAGTTTTCCCACTTTCTTGACTTTTCTATCACCTGCTCATACAATGATTTTCCTTCTGAGTGGAGCATTTGAAAATCCGATGCCCCTTCATTTGAAGTTAAAGCAAGTAAAATGGCATATTTATCCTCGTATTCCAAAAAAGGCTCAACGGAATCTTTCCCCATATAAGGGGCGATGGTCAAAGAGTCAAAATCAAACTGTTCAAAATAAGCTTTCGCATATCGCATAGAAGTGTTTCCTATATCAGCCCTTTTAGCGTCTGCTATTGTAAAGATCTCCGGATACTTTCGGTTTAAAAAATCCATTACTTTTTCTAAGGATTTCCAACCTTCCAACCCATAAGCTTCAAAAAAGGCAATATTGGGCTTGTATGCAACACAATAAGGCGCAGTGGCCTCAATAATTTTTTTACAGAATATAAAAATAGAATCTGGCTGGCTTTTTAGCTCCCCGGAAATAAGTTCCTTGTCCACATCAAGTCCAACGCACAAAAAGGATTTTTTGGCTTTAATTTGTTCTAGAAGTGCTTCATGCTTCATATAGTCTCGCCTTCCTCCTTCAGTTTTTGAGTATTTTGATATAACATTAATTCGTCAAGCAGCTTCTTTATATCTCCGTTGATAATATTTTGAAGGTCATAAAGTGTTAAACCAATACGATGGTCGGTCACCCTTCCCTGAGGATAATTATAAGTCCTAATTTTTGCAGACCGATCTCCGGAGGAAACCAATGAATTTCTTTTTTCAGCGTCTTGCTCTAACTTTTTATTTAGTTCTAACTCATAAAGTCTAGACCGTAAAACCTTCAGAGCTTTTTCTTTGTTTTTGTGTTGAGACTTTTGATCCTGACATTGGGCAACAATTCCAGTTGGCTCATGCGTTAGCCTCACTGCTGAGTAAGTTGTATTTACCGACTGACCACCAGGCCCAGAGGAACAAAAATAATCTACCCTAACATCGTTCATGTTTACATCGACATCAAATTCTTCTGCTTCTGGAAGCACCATAACCGTCGCAGCTGAAGTGTGAACCCTACCCTGTGTTTCTGTTTGAGGAACTCGTTGTACCCGATGTACTCCTGATTCATACTTCATCGCACCATAAACCTCCTCACCTGAAACTTCAAAAATTACTTCCTTAAAACCACCTGCAGTCCCCTCATTAGAATCTACAAAACTCACCTTCCAGCCTTGGTCTTGACAATATTTGGTGTACATACGGTAAAGATCACCTGCAAAAATACTAGCTTCATCGCCACCAGTACCTGCGCGAATTTCTACCACCACATTTTTGCCATCCTCAGGATCCTTAGGAATTAGCATGAATCTTATTTCTTCCTCTAATAGGGGAAGTTTTACTTTAGCCTCCTCTAGTTGCATCTTTGCCATTTCAATCATTTCTTGATCTGATTCATGTTTGATGATCAACTCTGCTTCCTGAATATTGGCCAGAACTGATTTATAAGCCGAACCCTTTTCAACAATTTTATTTAAGTCCTTATATTCTTTATTAAGCTTTACATATCTTTTTTGATCAGCAATGATATCAGGCTGAATTATCAAATCTGATACTTCTATAAATCGCTGCTTAACAATATCTAATTTTTCTATCATTTTAAAAGGACTGGATAAATCACAAATTTAAAATTTTAATCACTGTCATTTAAGCTTCTCAAAATACAACTCGTATTTGATTAATATTTCGTCCTCCATTTTTCGCATCATAAACGAAGGAAGAGGCACTTCAAAGTCTGATAGTGTCAGTTTAAAATTTCCCTCCAATAAAAAATTATATTTTTTAGTAGTGACCTGTGCAATAATTTTCTTTTCCAATTCTATTCCATGAAAAATCATACTCCCTGAGAAATTCACTTTATCATTATTCTTTTCAATCTGATCTGAATAAAATTCAATTTTGGGGAACTTTAAAACCTCTAAAATTTCTAATGCATTATTATCTCTATTGCTGTTTTTACTATCAAAGTCTCGAAGATACATCGCAAGTGCAATTTTTTGTAAAACACCGTCATTTTCAAGGAGCACCCCTTTTACATTTTCATTGCTACCCGCCCAGTCATGTAAAAAGTGCGATGCTTCATACTTGATAAATGATTTTTTAGAATCCAAAACCCATTTTTCTTGGGCCTTAGAAATCCATAAAGACATTACAAAAATGCAAAATAATACTCTTTTCATAAAATTTAAAATTTAAATACCAATACTGCAGAAGCATAACTGGCAAAAGTGGTATAAGCGGCATACTTGTGCCAATCCATGTTTTCTTTTGAATATGCATTGGTAGCAATCATACCTGAAAAGTGAATATAAGCCAACCACTTGTGCACTTTAATTGAATTGAACCCTTTCACTTTTTTTCTAACCAATGGAGGTGGAGCAAAAAGGGAAAGTCCAGCTCCCGTAAAATAGGATATCGTTACCCATTCTATTGCTAACTCAGATGGAAAACTGAAAATATCTCCAACCAATGTGATTAAATCTGCATTGACTTTTTTTGCAAACCCAATAGTTTGTTCAAATGATTTCTTTGGAGAGGTCTTCTCTCTTGTTTGAAAATGTGTTGTTTGATTGTAAGCTTTTGCCATTCGATTACTATATTTTTGGAAAGGGATACCCCTCTCATCATCCATAAATAAATGGGTGTCTGCTATGTGAACAACCTTGATCGATTCATTGATAACCTCGAAATGAAAAGATACTTTCTCCTGATCCAAAGTAGTACAAACTTTGAGCGGTTGTATAATTCTTCCTTTATTGGGATTGTTATGAGATAGAGTTGAAAGTCCTATTCCTGATAAAGCAGTAGTCGTTCCAGAAATAAATGATCGGCGTTTCATTAGAATTTAAGTTTTATAATAAAATTTAATGTCTGTAATTTGGTAATTAAAAAGATTTCAAAAATCCACCGTCAATTGGAATATTTGTTCCTGTAATATACCCAGACAATTCCGATGCGAGAAAACAGACTAGATATGCGTATTCTTCAACTTTTCCGAAACGTTTCATGGGAATTATAGCTCTGATCTCATTATTTACTTCCAAAAGCGTTTTTCCCTCCTCTTGCGCTTTTGATGAATTCAGTTGTTTTAAACGTTCTGTATCAAAAAAACCAGTTAATATATTATTGATAGTAATATTATATTCCGCAATATCAATAGACAAGGTTTTAGCCCATGTAACCAACGCTGCACGCAAACTATTTGAAAGCACTAGATTATTTAAGGGTTCCTTAACCGAAATGGAGGAGACATTTATAATCCTACCCCAACTTTTATTTTTCATATGAGGGATTGCTAAACTGGTTGTATGGATTGCACATTTGAAAAGTAAATCAAAAGCAGTTTGGTAGTCTTTTATTTTTTTTTCTAGAGCTTTACCTGAAGGCGGACCTTGGGTATTGTTAACCAAAATATCAATATTATTTTTTTCAAAATAGGCCTCAATTTGTTTTGTAAACGTTTCATAATCAGTAAAGTTAACAACCAAATATTGATGAATTTGACCCTTACTTTGATCCAATTCACCGACTGCCTTGCTCAATGCTGATACATTTCTTGCCATCATTGTTACATTTGCTCCAGAACTTGCTAAACGTTTAGCTATGGCAATTCCAATACCTTTACTGCTTCCACCAATTAGTGCATTTTTACCTGTAAGATCTATATTCATACGGTCCTTGTTTATGGATGGATTGTTTTAAATACTCATTATAAAATATACTCGTTAAGTATTGCATAATTTTTGCTGTTGACTTAATAGGTATCAATGGACCAGATTTGACCAGTTTATTTATAATTATTGGAGGTTTCCAACGAGTCAATTAATAATCATCAATCTGATGAAAAAGTTTCAAGTTCATGCGCTAATACAAGGGTTTCGATTGCTGTATTAGATTCTTGTGAATTGATGTCAGAGGGGGTAACCTTCAAGGGGAAACAATTATTCAGATTCCAAGTCATTCTAGGGGTACCAGTTTCATCTAAAAGCCGAACAACTACATTAAACCGCTCAAATGTATTCAAAGAAATTTGAGAGATCCAATCATAAAATTGGTTGTCATCTGCAAATACTCCCTTTTTAAATGTTACATCTGTCGCCGTTCCTATGCCAGGCATTTTGATTGGAGTGTGACTTGGACTATTTCCGTGTCTATATTCAATTAAGTCTGTGCCTATTTCTAAACCAATTACCTCTATAAAGGGTAAGTCAGTATAATCACCTATATCAACGGAAAAATAGTATTTCGGTAGGGGCCAAAACTCGTCTTGCTTATCTCCAGTACCTGCAGTTGGTAATGCCATAAATAATTTTCCCTATAATTGTAAATCCATACAAATATAATTGATTCTTAGCGCAACAAAAAACCTCATAATCATCAGGATTTAAAATTGAGTTTATGGTACTGAAAATTTGAAGGACTTATAACGATTTTTATTTAATATTCTCACAATGTAGATGTTACTCGATTTCAATTTGATAGGTAAGCGAAATGAATTAAATTGTTGTACCTTCTGATTAATGATTTGATTTCCAATAATAGTATATACCTCAATTTTTCCTGAGCCACAAAAACCAACCACGTGAATCACTCCATTTTTAAAAATAATATTTTGTTTTTCCTCTATACATAGGGAAACATTATTTTCGTTCATTACCATGCTTAATGAAATTAGGAAATTGAAATACAAAAGATAGTTCATTGAAAAATAATAAAGTTTTTTTAATAACCCGAATAAGAAACTGAATACCCCCCTGCATTTAATAAAAAATTCATTCTTGGAGCAGTCATCTAATAATTCTTAATTTCCTAATATCAGAAATGTTTGTAATTTAATGTAAAAATCAAATTCCATGTTTCCTAAATCAATCAATCAATTTTTTCACCTTCTTTTCCTTTCTATTATTTTAGCCTGTTCAGAAACGGTTGAGGATAATTCCTACCAAACCCTTTGGTATGATGAACCTGCTGAGCTTTGGGAAGAAGCACTTCCCCTGGGAAACGGTAGGTTTGGTGCTATGGTTTTTGGAAACCCTATCAATGAGCGGATACAACTTAACGATGACTCTCTTTGGCCTCACGATCTAGAATGGGGACACCCTCCGGGAAAACCAGAAAACCTCGCTACAGTTAGAAAAGCTATTTTTAAAGGCGATGCTAAATTAGCTGACTCCCTAATGGTTCATTATTTTTCAAATAAATCCATTACTCGTTCCCATCAAACTTTGGGAGATTTATTTCTAGATTGGGAACACAAGGAAATCTCTGAATATAAACGCCTCCTTGAATTAAATAAAGGTTTATCAATTACTGAATATAAATCAGAGGGGTACGATGTAAGACAAAAGGTATTTATTTCTCATCCTCATCAAATTATGGTTGTCGATCTCAGTTCTGATCACCCAAATGGATTAAATGGCATAATCAGGCTGAATCGTCCTTTGGATGAGGGCCAAAAAACAGTAACTATCAGAAGTTTTGATCAACAAATCATTATGGATGGAGAAGTCACACAAAGAGCAGGTAAATTTAAGTCTGAACCCAATCCAATATTATCGGGAGTAAAATTTCAAACACATTTATCATCCCATAAAATCGGCGGAAATATCAAAGCTAATAATGAAATTCTTGAAATTTCTGGTGTCCAAAAACTTATCCTATTTATTGCAACGAACTCCGACTACTACACTCCATCTTATGTTCAAAAAAACAGCAGTGAAATAGAAAAAGCGCAAACAGTTCCATTAGAGGAAATTGAACGTCTACACGAAAAGGAACATCAATCCTATTTTAATAGAACACAACTTTCCTTAGAAGGAGACCCTAAATTAAAATTATTGACAACTGATGACAGATTGGAAAGGGTAAAAGCAGGTGCGGTGGATCCTGGTCTCAGTCAACTTCTATTTGATTATGGACGGTATTTACTGATTGGTTCCTCACGACCCGGAACTTTGCCTGCCAATCTTCAAGGATTGTGGAATCAACACATTAATGCCCCATGGAACGCAGATTATCACTTGAATATAAATTTACAAATGAATTATTGGCTAGCCAACCTCACTGGTCTCGACGAATTGAATATGCCTTTATTTGACTTCCTAGATCGTCTTGTGGAAAGTGGAAAGATTACCGCACAAAAGAACTTTGGGATGAGGGGAAGCATTATTCCTCATGCGACCGATATTTGGGTTCCAACTTGGCTGAGGGCTGCCACAGCTTATTGGGGTGTTTCTTTTGGAGCAGGGGGTTGGATGATGCAACATTATTGGTATCACTATGAGTTTACGCAAGATGAAAATTTTTTAAGAGAAAGGGCATTCCCTGCTATGGAACAAATAGTGCTTTTTTACTCTGATTGGTTAACCGAAGATCCAAGAGATCAAACCTTTATTTCACTTCCCTCTTCCTCACCTGAAAACCGCTATATAAATGAAAAAGGCGAGTCTGTAACTCTTTGTAGGGGGAGTGCTATGGACCAACAGGTAATTTACGAGAGTTTCACTAATTACCTAGAGGCCAGTGGAATTTTAGGAATTAGCAGTCCTTTGACTGAAAGAATTGAGAATCAACTTAAAAAACTCCGTCCTGGATTTATATTGGGTAAAGACGGAAGAATATTGGAATGGGATAGGGAATACAAAGAACCTGAACCCGGTCACAGGCATATGTCACATTTATATGGCTTCCACCCTGGGGATCAAATTAGTAAAGACAATGAACCAGAATTATTCCAAGCGGTCAGAAAAACCTTAGATTACCGCCTTGAAAATGGTGGTGCAGGTACAGGTTGGAGTAGGGCATGGCTTATTAATTGCTCTGCACGTTTAATGGATGGTGAAATGGCTCATGAGCATATTCAGTTACTTTTTAAAAAATCTATTTATAATAATCTTTTTGATGGGCATCCCCCTTTCCAAATCGATGGAAATTTTGGATATACCTCAGGGGTAGCGGAGATGTTGGTTCAGTCTCATGAAAGAAGTGGTGTTATAAGATTATTACCTGCATTACCCAAAGTGTGGAGTTCAGGCGCTGTTAAGGGACTGAGTGTAAGAGGAAACATTAAATTAGATATGGAATGGGATTCGGGTCATTTGGATAAGGTCACTTTACATTCTAAAGTAGATCAAAAGGTAAGCATTATCTATATGGATAAGGTTTACTCTCTGGAGCTAAAAAGTGGCGTACCAATGGTAAATTCTTTTTAAAAAGTGAATTGAATAATTAACATTAGTCTTTGATTGTATCACTTAAATCTTAAATAACTTTTTTAAAATCCTATACACTATATTTGTCCAAACACGATTTATGTCTTTTCTAGCATTAGCGATTGGTGTATTTCTTTTGATTAAAGGAGGTGACTGGCTGATGCGTGCAGCAGTATCTCTCTCGCTTCGTTTTTCAATACCAAAGATTGTTATCGGAATGACAGTAGTTTCTTTTGCTACCTCGGCTCCAGAATTGATCGTTAGTGTTCAGTCAGCCTTAAGTGGACACCCTGATTTGGCTTTAGGTAATGTAGTTGGCTCTAATATTGCTAATATTGGATTTGTATTGGCAATTACTATTATAATATCACCAATAAATGTGACCTCAAGTTTTTACAAAATAGATTGGCCTATGATGATATTTTCATCTTTGTTATTTTATTTTTTCTTGGTTGAAGACAATCAGTTGGTTGCCTACGAGGGAGCGATCTTATTTGTTTCACTCTTATTATTTATAATCTATTTGATCAAATTTCAAAAAAAAGCGGCGTTGGATGAAGCTCCAGAGGACGAGGAGGCTTTGAAAATATCAAAGACTTTAACCTATTTATTAATAGGAGGATTTTCACTTTGGTTGGGATCAGAGACATTGATTAAAGGAGCAGTAAATTTGGCTCAAAATCTTGGGGTAAGTGAGCGAATAATAAGTGTTTCTATAGTTTCAGTGGGAACAAGTATTCCAGAACTTTCAGCTTCTATTATCGCCATTATTAATAAAGAAAAAGCGATTTCATTGGGGAACCTTATTGGGTCCAATATATTTAATATTCTAGCAGTAATGGGAATTACCGCTATGATTCATCCTGTTGAAGTTCAAGACACGGGTTTGTTGAGCAATGATATATGGTGGATGTTTGGGATTTCTCTAATAATCCTTCCATTAGTTTTTTTTCCTAAAGGATTGCGATTGAGTTGGTCAGATGGCTTGGTATTGATAAGCTTGTATTTAATTTTTATATTACCCTTGTTTGCATAATTAAAAAACCCGCCGAAGCGGGAAATTTTTACTGATCAATTATTCAGCTATTTAAACAAATAAAATTATATTTAAACGGCTGCTGATTTTACAGTTTTAATAATTCTAGCGGCCACTTTGTATGGATCACTATTAGAAGCTGGTCGTCTATCTTCTAACCATCCTTTCCATCCTTTTTCAACTGTCATTATTGGAATTCTGATTGATGCTCCTCTATCGGAAACACCGAAACTAAACTGATCTATGCTTTGAGTTTCGTGCTCACCAGTTAGTCTTTGGTCATTATATGCACCATACACATCAATATGTTCTTTTACAACTGGTCTAAAAGCTTCACAAATTGTGTCATAAGTTTCCTTAGATCCGCACGTTCTCAATGTGTCATTTGAAAAATTTGCATGCATACCTGAACCATTCCAGTCAGTAGCTCCAAGTGGTTTGGGATGGTAGTCAATAGATAATCCATAATCCTCAGCAATTCTTTCAAGCAGATATCTCGCAATCCAAGTTTGATCTCCTGCAGATTTTGCACCTTTAGAAAAAGTTTGGAACTCCCACTGACCCGGAGCGACCTCTCCGTTTGTCCCTTCTACATTGATACCAGCATCTAAACACATATCTAAATGTTTATCCATTATTTCTCTTCCAAAGGCATTTTTTCCTCCGACAGAGCAATAAAATTGTCCCTGGGGAGTCTGGTCTTTGGGAAAGCCAAGGGGTAAATCAGTTTCTGGGTCCCAAAGAAAATACTCTTGTTCAAATCCAAACCAGAAATCATCATCATCATCGTCAATTGTTGCCCTTCCATTTGAAATATGAGGACTTGAGTCAGGATTGAGTACCTCGTTCATAACTAAGAAAGCATTTTTTCTTCCAGGATCAGGAAAAATAGCTACGGGCTTTAAAAGACAATCTGAGGATCCAGTAACAGCTTGTTGAGTGGAACTACCATCAAATCCCCACAGTGGAACGTCAGAAAGTTTACCACTGAAATCATCAATTACTTTTGTTTTACTTCGAAGATTGGCAGTTGGAACGTATCCATCTAACCAAATATACTCTAATTTAGATTTGCTCATTATAATAAAATTTTGTTCTTCAAGTAAAAGTAAAATTTCTCTTGAATACCATCAATTAATGATGTATTAATTCAAATACCAATATGCATTTTTATGAAGACACTAATTTTTACGGAGTAAATTTTCAATTTCACAAAATTTATGGACAGTTACCTTAATTTTTTCATTTTAAAATTATCTTTGTATGATTTTCCAAAATACTTCACTGATGAATTCCCTCAGAAAAAAAAGTATAAAACTTTTTGAACAAACGAATGTTTTGAGTGAACTTGAGGTAAAAGCTAGGTACATCGTTGATCTTAAGGAATACATTGTGCGCATTCAAATTGAGTCGAGATCATTGGGGGATATTGCGCGCAATTTTATTATACCAACGGGAATCAAATATCAAAATGTGCTGATTCAAAATGTAAAAGGATTAAAAGAGATTTACGGAAAAGATTACAAAAAATTTGCTCGTGTTCAGATTAAAACCATTGAACGTATTTCGGGGCATATTGAGGAGATTAGTGAGGGCATTTTTAAAATGGTTGAAACACGAAAGAAATTAAATGTCATCCAAGACGAATTTCATAAAGCTTCGTCTTATTGTGAAAAAGTTTTACCTTTTTTGTCTGACATCAGATACCACTGTGATAAATTAGAATTAGTGGTGGATGACGACTTATGGCCTCTGGCTAAATACCGTGAACTTTTATTTTACAGATGATAAAAAATAATCTAATTCTTTAGGGATGGGCTAATTGTGTTAAATTTAAACTAGAATCTAGTAAATGACATATAAGAGGTATAATCTGAGAGGAGTTTCATCTCAAAAAGAGGATGTTCACAAAGCTATTAATAATATAGACAAAGGACTCTACCCTAAAGCTTTTTGTAAAATTGTCCCCGATTTTTTAACCGGCAGCGAGTCGCATTGTTTGGTGATGCATGCTGATGGTGCAGGAACAAAAAGCTCTCTAGCATATGCTTACTGGAGAGAAACAGGAGACCTGTCAGTTTGGAAAGGCATAGCTCAGGACGCCTTGATTATGAATATAGATGATCTTCTTTGCGTAGGTGTGACTAATGATATTTTATTGTCCTCAACCATTGGAAGAAATAAAAGTAAAATTCCTGCCGAGGTGCTTGAGGCTATTATAAATGGCACAGAGGAATTACTTGACGATTTGTCTAAAAATGGAGTTAACATTTACAGTACTGGAGGAGAAACCGCCGATGTAGGGGATTTGGTGAAGACCATTATTGTAGACTCTACCGTAACGGCAAGGATAAAAAGAGAGGAAGTCATTGACAATTCTAATATTCAGTCTGGAGATGTGATTCTAGGTTTGGCATCTTTTGGTCAGGCCAGTTATGAAAGTCAGTATAATGGAGGTATGGGAAGTAATGGTCTGACGTCTGCTCGACACGATGTTTTTGGTTCAGATTTGAAAGAAAAATACCCCGAAACTTTTGATAGTGAATTGCCAGATTATTTAGTCTATTCTGGTTCAAAAAAATTAACCGATTCTACGAATACTTCTTTGGATGTTGGTCAATTGGTTTTATCACCCACCCGAACATATGCACCAGTTATCAAATCAATTTTGGATGAAATAGATCGAAAAGAGATTCATGGTATGGTCCATTGCAGTGGAGGAGGGCAAACTAAAATACTACATTTTATAGATGATCTTCATGTGATTAAGGACAATCTTTTTGAATGTCCTCCATTGTTTGAATTGATACAAAAAGAATCGGGTACCCATTGGAAAGAAATGTACGAGGTCTATAATATGGGGCATCGGATGGAAATTTATTTGTCTGAATCACAAGCTCAAAAGGTTATAGACATTACCCAATATTTTGATATTGAGGTACAAGTGGTTGGAAGGGTAGAGACATCAACTGAAAAAAAATTGACGATCCAGTCACCTCTGGGTATTTTTCATTATTAATCAGTTATATTTGCAATCTCTTGCGAAGCCATTGGATGAAAAAGTTCGCTTTTCTTTCTTTTTTTATTTTTCAAGGTATTATTGCCCAAGAGCGCGATGAACTTTTGAAGGGGCTATTTGAGGAGGAAATGACAATTGAGGAGCAATTATTACCCAAAAAAATGATTTTTACCCAATCTGTTTTTTGGGGAAAGAATGGTTTTTTTCGAAAGACAGGTATTTCCAAGCTCTCCTTAGAGCAAAGGGAGAAAGAGTTGAAAGTCAGAAATGCTATGCTAAAATCACATCAGATTTTAGGTTACTTAACATTAGCAGGTATGGTGGCGCAGGGAATCATGGGCGGAAAACTCTATAATGGGGATTACGACTTATACGATACCCATAAAACATTGGGTAAATGGGTAACGATATCCTATTTTACGGGAGCTGGACTTTCCCTTTTTGCTCCACCTCCATTGGTTAGAAAAAAAGTGAAAGGGTTCAATTCAATTAAAGTGCACAAGTGGTTGGCTTATATTCACTTTTCAGGTATGATTGCTACCAATGCATATTCAAAAGAAAACATGGATTGGCACAAGTATGCCGCTTATACCACTTTTGCCAGTTATGCTTCTGCAGTATTGGTATTTAAATTTTAAATTTTATGAAAAGAGTATTATTTTGCATTTTTGTAATGTCTTTATGGATTTCTAAGGCCCAAGAAAAATGGGTTTTGGATTCTAAAAAATCATTTATCAAGTATGAAGCATCGCACTTTTTACATGACTGGGCGGGTAGCAATGAAAATGTAAAAGGGGTGCTCCTTGAAAATGACGGTGTTTTACAAAAAATTGCACTTGCGATGTATCTTCGAGACTTTGATAGTAAAAACAGCAATAGAGATAATAATGCATTAGAAATTTTAGAGGTTTTAAAGTTCCCCAAAATTGAATTTTATTCAGATCAGATTGAAAAGAATAATGATAAAGTGAATTTCTCAGGGAGTATGATTTTTCATGGAATAGAATTGGAAAAGAAAATTATTGCACAGGTCACTACTAAAAAATATAATTTTTTATTGGAGGGAAATTTTAAACTGACACTATCAGACTTTGAAGTGCCTCTTCCTTCGTTTATGATGCGAAAAATGGAGGACGAAATATTAATCAAATACGAGTTGTATTTTGAGAAGCTTAAATGACAGTGATTAAAATTTTAAATTTGTGATTTATCCAGTCCTTTTAAAATGATAGAAAAATTAGATATTGTTAAGCAGCGATTTATAGAAGTATCAGATTTGATAATTCAGCCTGATATCATTGCTGATCAAAAAAGATATGTAAAGCTTAATAAAGAATATAAGGACTTAAATAAAATTGTTGAAAAGGGTTCGGCTTATAAATCAGTTCTGGCCAATATTCAGGAAGCAGAGTTGATCATCAAACATGAATCAGATCAAGAAATGATTGAAATGGCAAAGATGCAACTAGAGGAGGCTAAAGTAAAACTTCCCCTATTAGAGGAAGAAATAAGATTCATGCTAATTCCTAAGGATCCTGAGGATGGCAAAAATGTGGTGGTAGAAATTCGCGCAGGTACTGGTGGCGATGAAGCTAGTATTTTTGCAGGTGATCTTTACCGTATGTACACCAAATATTGTCAAGACCAAGGCTGGAAGGTGAGTTTTGTAGATTCTAATGAGGGGACTGCAGGTGGTTTTAAGGAAGTAATTTTTGAAGTTTCAGGTGAGGAGGTTTATGGTGCGATGAAGTATGAATCAGGAGTACATCGGGTACAACGAGTTCCTCAAACAGAAACACAGGGTAGGGTTCACACTTCAGCTGCGACGGTTATGGTGCTTCCAGAAGCAGAAGAATTTGATGTCGATGTAAACATGAACGATGTTAGGGTAGATTATTTTTGTTCCTCTGGGCCTGGTGGTCAGTCGGTAAATACAACTTACTCAGCAGTGAGGCTAACGCATGAGCCAACTGGAATTGTTGCCCAATGTCAGGATCAAAAGTCTCAACACAAAAACAAAGAAAAAGCTCTGAAGGTTTTACGGTCTAGACTTTATGAGTTAGAACTAAATAAAAAGTTAGAGCAAGACGCTGAAAAAAGAAATTCATTGGTTTCCTCCGGAGATCGGTCTGCAAAAATTAGGACTTATAATTATCCTCAGGGAAGGGTGACCGACCATCGTATTGGTTTAACACTTTATGACCTTCAAAATATTATCAACGGAGATATAAAGAAGCTGCTTGACGAATTAATGTTATATCAAAATACTCAAAAACTGAAGGAGGAAGGCGAGACTATATGAAGCATGAAGCACTTCTAGAACAAATTAAAGCCAAAAAATCCTTTTTGTGCGTTGGACTTGATGTGGACAAGGAACTTATTTCCGGGGAGCTAAAAAGCCAGCCAGATTCTATTTTTATATTCTGTAAAAAAATTATTGAGGCCACTGCGCCTTATTGTGTTGCATACAAGCCCAATATTGCCTTTTTTGAAGCTTATGGGTTGGAAGGTTGGAAATCCTTAGAAAAAGTAATGGATTTTTTAAACCGAAAGTATCCGGAGATCTTTACAATAGCAGACGCTAAAAGGGCTGATATAGGAAACACTTCTATGCGATATGCGAAAGCTTATTTTGAACAGTTTGATTTTGACTCTTTGACCATCGCCCCTTATATGGGGAAAGATTCCGTTGAGCCTTTTTTGGAATACGAGGATAAATATGCCATTTTACTTGCTTTAACTTCAAATGAAGGGGCATCGGATTTTCAAATGCTCCACTCAGAAGGAAAATCATTGTATGAGCAGGTGATAGAAAAGTCAAGAAAGTGGGAAAACTCCAACCGATTGATGTATGTGGTTGGGGCTACCAAAGCTAATGCACTTAAGGAGATAAGAAAGCTTTTACCCGATTCATTTTTATTGATTCCAGGCGTTGGTGCTCAAGGTGGAAGTTTGGAGGATGTTGCGGTTCAGGGGTTGAATGACCAATGCGGTCTATTAGTTAATTCCTCTAGAGGGATTATTTACGCTTCAACTGGAAGTGATTTTGATCAAGTGGCAAGAGGGGTAGCGAAAGATTTGCAAACACAGATGGCTTTTTATCTGAACAAAAAAGGAATTGTATAATGTTACATCACATTATCTACAAAGCTAAAAATAAAAATGCGCCTTGGATTACATTCATTCATGGGGCGGGGGGCAGTAGTGCCATTTGGTTTAAGCAAATTCGTTTTTTTTCTAGATATTTTAATCTTTTACTCATTGACTTAAGGGGGCATGGTGCTTCTCAAGGTTTAATACAAAATCCATTCAAGCCAAGATATTCCTTTGAATCTATAGCTGAGGATATTTTTGATGTAATGAATCATGTGGAAATAAAAAAATCTCATTTTGTAGGTATTTCATTAGGTACTATTTTGATCCGTCAGTTGGCAGATATGCAACCTAAACGGGTTGAAAAAATGATTATGGGAGGTGCGATTTTAGAGTTGAATCTAAGGTCTAGAATTCTCATGTATTTTGGCAATGCCACTAAATCTATTTTGCCTTACATGTGGCTATACCGTTTTTTTGCTTTCATTATCATGCCCAATCGAAATCATAAAGAATCTAGGATTTTATTTATACGTGAAGCAAAAAAATTATATCAAAAAGAGTTTATCCGTTGGTTTAAACTTACTTCAGAAGTTATACCCAAATTGAAAATTTTACGAAAAGTTTCGGCCAATATCCCCACCCTATACATTATGGGGGATCAAGATTATATGTTTCTTCCTTCAGTTAGAAAAATTACGGAAAGTGATCATTTATCTCAATTATTGGTATTGGAGGAATGTGGTCATGTAGTAAACGTCGAAAAACCCGAGAAATTTAATGAAGGTATGCTGTTATTCTTGAAAGGATAATATCATGAAAATACTACAGTTTTATTACCGTAAACCATTACTTTACGATTTACATGTTGTTTTAGGGCTCGTAAAAGTACAATCCTCTCTAAGTCTTTTCCTTTTTCAATAAAATCGGCAATTGAGTTTAGGTGGGTAACTCTGGTGATGTCTTGCTCTATTATGGGTCCCGCGTCCAATTCTTCTGTAACATAATGACTTGTTGCACCGATGATTTTCACTCCTCTTGCAAAGGCAGAATGATAGGGCTTTGCACCGGGAAATGCAGGTAGAAAAGAATGATGGATATTGATGATTTTATGTTTAAACTGATCTATGAGGAGAGGAGATATAATTTGCATATATCTGGCCAAAACGATAAAATCTACATTGTTTTTTTCAAGTAATTCCAGTTGTTTAGCTTCTGCTTCGGGCTTAGTTTCTTTGGTAACAGGTATATGAAAGAAGGGAATATCGAAGCGTTTTGCAATGATCTCGAGATCATTGTGATTACTGAGTATAAATGGTATTTCAGCCGCCAACTCTCCAGATTGTTGTTTAGCGAGTATGTCATAGAGGCAGTGGTCGTATTTGGAAACAAAGACGGCCATCTTTGGCTTTTGATTTTTTAAATAAAAGTCACAGTGTAGCGAGAATTGGTTTCCGAGATATGTGTAGAATTGATCTTTGAAGTTTTGAATGTTAAAATCTATGGCATTTAAATCACATTCAACACGCATAAAAAATACTGCATTAGGCCGATCTACATATTGGTCAATATAAGTAATGTTCCCTTGGTTTTGGTGTATGAAGTTCGTCACCGCTGCAATGATCCCTTTTTGGTCAGTGCAATACATCAACATCGTGATCTGATTCATTTTTTTTTTCAAAAATAGGAATTCGCCCGCTCAGGGCAATAGATTCTCAGATTTTATTGGAAGAAAGTAAAAAAGCCCCCATTCAATGGAGGCTTTTAAATTTTGAATTATGGAATTATTAACCCTCGTTAATTCTGAAGTCGGCATAAGCTTCCATACCATGTTCTGAGAGATCAAGTCCATTTAACTCTTCTTCTTTATCCACTCTCAATCCGGTTGAAGCTTTTACAATGAAAAGAATAATAAAAGAAGAAGTGACACAGAATGCTCCAACAATTCCAACTCCAATGAGTTGAACGAGGAATTGATCGACGCCAGCCATTGCACCAAATATACCAACGGCCAACGTTCCCCAGATACCGCAGATAAGGTGAACTGCAACTGCTCCAACAGGATCGTCCAGTTTGAGTTTGTCAATAAAAGAAATCCCAAGAACGACAACGACACCCGCAATGAGTCCGATTAAAATGGCATCTGTTGGCATCATTTGATCTGCACCTGCTGTAATTCCAACCAATCCTCCCAATACACCATTCATAAACATGGTCAAATCAAAGTTTTTGTAAAGAAGGTTGGAGAAGAAAGTAGCAGCAACACCTCCAGCAGCAGCAGCTAATGAAGTGGTAACAAGCGTTAAAGAGGTCAATTCTGGGTCTGCGGATAACACTGATCCTCCGTTAAATCCAAACCACCCTAACCACAGAATAAATACCCCAGCAGAGGCAATAGGTAGACTGTGTCCTGGTAGTGCTTTTGGTTTTCCATCTTGATCGAATTTACCAATACGTGCCCCGAGTAAATAAATGGTGATCAATGCTCCCCATCCGCCTACAGAGTGAACGAGAGTCGAACCAGCAAAATCATAGAATCCCCATGTGTCGAGGAATCCACCACCCCATTTCCAAGCTCCTACAATGGGATATACTAATCCTACATAAAGAATGGCAAAAAGCATGAAGCCTGATAATTTTATTCTTTCAGCAACAGAACCTGATACTATGGTTGCAGCAGTAGCAGCAAACATTCCTTGAAAAAGGAAGTCCGTCCACCAAGTATATCCTCCATCAGCATATCCAAACCCCATTCCTCCCTCAGGTGCAGCGATTCCGAAACCAGCGAATTTGAGGATTCCCATATCACCATCCTCAAATCCAGGATACATGAGATTAAAACCACCAAGACAATACAATAAAAGTCCCACAGTGATCACAAAAAAGTTTTTAAATAAAATATTGATGGTATTCTTTTGACGGGTCAGTCCGATTTCTAAAAAAGAGAACCCTAGATGCATAAAAAACACTAGGGCTGTACAAACCATCATCCATACGTTATTCACAGTTAAAATTGTAGTTTCCATATTTGATTAAGATATTAATTTAATGATTTGTTTCCTTTTTGTCCTGTTCTGATTCTATATGCTTCCTCAACTGGTAACACAAATATTTTACCGTCACCTACTCTGTCAGTGGCAGCTGTAGAGAGAATAGCACTAATTGTTTTTTCGACAAAATCTTCAGAAACCACTATTGATAAATATCTGCGTTGAATTTCAGAGGTGCTGTAAGATATTCCTCGATAAACATGGCCTTCTTTTTCATTACCAACTCCAGTAACATCCCAGTAACTGAAGAAGTTCACTTCAACATTGTAGAGGGCTTCTTTTACATCATCAAATTTTGATTTTCTGATGATTGCTTCGATTTTTTTCATGATTTAGATAATTTAATTATTTGTTTTGAAAACGCTTCTTATAATCGATTTGAAACAAATAAAGTTGGATGTCTTCATTGTCCAACTTTCCAAAGTTTTTTT
>CACLQG010000019.1 GCA_902609035.1 uncultured Bacteroidota bacterium | reverse complement strand
AAAAAGACAAAGACAAACAGTGATACAAATCTGTTAGAGACGGGGATGAGTAATAATTATTGTTGTTAATAATTTTACCCTTTATTAAAGGATAAGCTATTTAGTTTATCCTTTTTTTTATGTTAATTTGTTTTGAATATGTCATACAAAGCAAGAAAAAAAGCACTATTGTTACTAGCCGATGGAGCAAAATTTTTCGGGAAAGCGGTTGGTCCAGATGGTACTCGTTTTGGAGAAATTTGTTTCAATACGGGAATGACTGGCTATCAAGAAATTTTTACCGATCCCTCTTATTTTGGTCAACTTATAGTGACAACTAATGCGCACATTGGTAACTATGGTGTCCAGACAGAAGAGTCACAATCCAAAAGTTTAAAAATTGCTGGATTGATCTGTAAGAATTTTAATTACGGTTATTCACGACCTGCAGCGAATAATTCATTAGAAGCATACTTAGTAGAAAACGATCTTTTTGC
Organism: uncultured Bacteroidota bacterium; assembly: GCA_902609035.1. Next base: position 21,142 of record CACLQG010000019.1, on the reverse strand, counting down.
CATCTCCGAGGTTGATACCCGAGCTCTGGTTAATTACATCAGAGAAAACGGAGCAATGAATGCGGTGATTACTACCGAATTGGATCAAGAAAAAGCCTTGATCAAGGAATTAGGTTTATTACCTTGTATGGAAGGTTTGGAGTTGGCCTCTGGAGTTTCTACTAAAGAACCTTATTTTTATGGAAATCCAGATGCTGAATATAAAGTTGCGGCATTGGATCTCGGTGTCAAGACCAATATATTAAAGCACTTGTCTGATCGAGGATTATATATTAAAGTATTTCCTTATAACACGACATTCAATCAAATGAAGGAATGGGAGCCTGATAGTTTTTTTATTTCTAATGGCCCCGGTGATCCCGAACCACTTGTAGGAGCTCAAAACCTAGCTAAGGAGATAATTAAGCACAATTTTCCTTTATTCGGTATTTGTCTTGGACACCAGATTATCGCTATTGCCAATGGTATTCCTACATATAAGATGTTTAACGGCCATAGGGGAATAAACCATCCTGTAATTAATTTATCCACGGGAAAGGGTGAAATTACTTCTCAGAATCATGGTTTTGCTGTTGACAAATCTTCGGCAGAGTCTAATGGGGAAATACTAATCAGTCACCTTCACTTAAATGACCAAACTGTTGCGGGATTGCGAATGAAGAATAAAAATTGTTTCTCAGTTCAATACCACCCTGAGGCTGGTCCCGGTCCAAATGATACTACCTATTTGTTTGATGAGTTTTATCAAAACATAAAAATGCACACTACCCAACAACAACCAATTTAATTTAAATAAAAAAATGAGCGTAATTATTGAAGTCCATGCTAGGCAAATTTTTGATTCCAGGGGGAATCCTACCGTTGAAGTGGATTTAGTAACTGAAAATGGTGCACTTGGGCGAGCAGCAGTACCTTCAGGAGCTTCGACAGGAGAACACGAGGCAGTCGAGCTGAGAGACGGAGACAAGCATTATATGGGGAAAGGCGTGACTCAAGCGGTCAAAAATGTTAATGATATATTGGCAGGGGAGTTGATTGGTGTGTCCGTTTTTGATCAAAATAAAATCGATCAAATGATGATTGATTTAGATGGTACACCCAACAAATCAAAATTGGGGGCCAATGCAATTTTGGGGATTTCCTTAGCTGCTGCCAAAGCAGCGGCAAATGAATTGGGTTTACCCTTATACAGATATGTAGGTGGTGTTAGTGCTAATATACTTCCCTTACCCATGATGAATATCATTAATGGTGGATCACATTCTGATGCACCGATTGCCTTTCAAGAATTTATGGTCATGCCAATTGGTGCAGATTCATTTACTCATGCGATGCAAATGGGCTCTGAAATTTTCCATCATTTAAAAAAAGTACTTCACACAAGAGGCTTAAGTACTGCCGTTGGAGATGAAGGGGGGTTTGCTCCCGAATTGGATGGAACTGAGGATGCACTGGAAACAATTTTAAAGGCCATTGGAAATGCAGGATATAAAGCAGGAGAAGAAGTTATGATCGCCTTGGATTGTGCTGCTGCTGAGTTTTATAAAGACGGCGTTTATGATTATACCCTTTTTGAAGGGGATAAAGCGGTTAAAAGAAGCTCGGAAGAACAAGCACAATATCTGGCCGATTTATGTTCAGAATACCCTATTATCTCTATAGAAGATGGAATGGATGAGAACGATTGGGATGGGTGGAAAGCCCTCACAGAAAAAGCAGGAAATTATGTTCAACTGGTAGGTGATGATCTTTTTGTAACCAACGTAGAGCGTTTGGAGAAAGGAATAAATCTTGGAATAGCCAATTCGATTTTAATCAAGGTTAACCAAATTGGTACATTGTCTGAAACCATTGCGGCAGTGCAAATGGCTCAAAGAGGGGGTTATACCTCAGTAATGTCTCACCGATCTGGTGAAACAGAAGACAATACTATTGCAGATTTGGCTGTTGCATTGAATACTGGGCAAATTAAAACAGGTTCTACTTCTCGAAGTGATCGCATGGCTAAATACAATCAATTGCTTCGTATCGAAGAGGAATTGGAATCAAAAGCGTATTTCCCTGGTAAAAAGGCGTTCAATTTCTAGGTTTAAATTATCTAATTAAAAGAGACACTCGTAAGGAATATTATGAGATGCTTTTTAGATTTAATTGTATGGATCATAATATTATAGATTAATGTTTTTGTTTTAAGGTTGTTTCGACGATTCCAACTATCCTGAAAATGAAGTAAGACTGATTTTTTTTTGTTGAGTAGTGTTTGAAATTGTTGAAACCATCCTCAACCCAGATCAATTAACTTTTATCACTTTGGGAGTTGTCCATCATGCTCGAGCACGATGATATAAAAATGTCGTACATTAATAGTTGGGTGCAATCCTCACTCTATGCAGTTGTTTTTTGACGCATATTTCCGTAATTTTAATTTTAAATTGACATTCATGGAGGAACAAGTCGATCTTATTTACAAGGGTAAAAGCTACAAATTTCCAATTGTAGAAGGCACAGAGAATGAACCCGCAATAGACATTAAAACACTCAGAGCTCAAACTGGGTTGATTACCTTAGACCCAGGTTTTAAAAATACAGGCTCCTGCAAAAGTGAGGTTACCTTTCTAAATGGAGAACGAGGAATATTGCGTTATAGGGGATATTCTATTGAAGATCTAGCTAATAATTATTCGTTTATTGAGGTGGCTTATCTCTTAATTTTTGGAGATTTACCTTCTGCCGAAGAGTTGGATAAGTTCGAAGATGAAATCAGAGACTTCGCCCTCGTCGATGAGGATTTTAAAATTATTCTAAAAAGTTTTCCTAAATCGGCCCACCCAATGGGTATTTTGTCATCCTTGACTTCTGCCTTGATCGCTTTTAATCCCTCTTCCGTTGATATTAACTCTGAAAAGGAATTTCATGAAGCAATAGTTATGTTATTGGCAAAATTCCCAGTTTTGGCCTCATGGACCCACAGGAAGATGAAAGGTCTTCCCCTGAATTATCCAAACTATGAACTCCCTTATACCGAGAACTTGGCTTATATGATGTTCAAAATGCCCAATAAGGAATTCAAACAGAGTCCTACATTGGTCCGAGCATTGAATAAATTATTGATCTTACATGCTGATCACGAACAAAATTGTTCTACTTCCACGGTAAGGATGGTGGGTTCTTCTCATGCAGGATTATTTCCCTCTATTGCCTCAGGAATTTCCGCGCTCTGGGGCCCTCTTCATGGTGGTGCCAATCAAGCGGTAATTGAAATGCTGGAAGAAATTAAGAATGATGGTGGAGATACCCAAAAATTTATGGCTAAGGCCAAAGATAAAAATGACTCTTTCCGTTTAATGGGATTTGGTCATCGGGTATATAAGAACTTTGACCCCAGAGCTAAAATCATTAAAAAATCAGCAGATGAGGTACTTGCTGAATTAGGGATCGACGATCCTGTTTTGGATATCGCCAAAAGATTAGAGAGTGAAGCATTAGAAGACAAGTATTTTATAGACAGGAAATTATATCCAAATGTCGATTTCTATTCAGGTATTATCTACCGAGCTTTGGATATTCCTACAGAGATGTTTACAGTGATGTTTGCCATTGGTCGATTACCGGGCTGGATTGCACAATGGAAAGAAATGCGATTTAACCAAGAACCCATTGGACGTCCGCGTCAAATCTATACTGGTTATACTCAACGAAGGATTTAATTATTTATAGATCTTCTATTCCGGGCAGCTGATTGTTTATTTTTTCTTTACTTAATTTGCTAAAAAACTTAAAAGTAGCTTTGGTATCCGCCAGTACCTTGACGAACTGTTTGTCTTTGTAGATAGAATACTCTTTTGCTTTTCCTTTGTAAAGGGTGAGTTTGTAATAGGGAATGATTAGGGCATAAGTTTCCAGCAAACTTCTGAATCTAAGTATGATCCCCTTAGGGCGTAATTCAATGTTACAGGTGTTTCGATTATTATCCAAAATCAATAAGTTGTGAATATCAATCGATGTCTGAGTAATCAGAAGTTTTGAAGAGCCAATACCCCCTTTGGCCCATCGTTTTTTTAAAGAAAAAGGTTTACCTACAGCGGTCTCAATCTTTTTTTTGACTTCTGGTTCATTATAAGAAACGTTTAAAAGCATTTTTTATGGTAAAAATAAGTCATTTTCTATAGACAAGATAGTTTGGTGTTTATATTTATCTTTGAGCTTGAAATGGATTTAATAGAACAAGCACTTTCCCATTCGGTATCAGAATTTTTGTCCTCAGAATACGATCTTTCGTATTCAAAGCTTGAATTTCAAACCACCAGAAAAGATTTTGATGGGGACGCCACTTTGGTCCTTTTTCCTTTGTTAAAATTGACGCGTCAAAATCCTAAGCTTTTAGGAGAAAAAATAGGTAACTATTTGGTAGAACAGTCCGACGATGTTTCTAATTTTAATATCGTAAGTGGATTTTTAAACCTTTCCATATCTGATGCATATTATCTCAAGTTTTTAGAGGCCTTCTTGAAGGTGGATGATTATGGTCATATTTCAGCCGTTGAAGATTCTCCAACAGTTATGGTCGAGTTTTCTTCCCCAAATACTAATAAGCCTCTGCATTTGGGACATATTCGAAATAATCTATTAGGGTATTCCATATCCAAAATATTGGAGGCCAATGGTAATCATGTGATTAAGACTCAGATCATTAATGATCGTGGAATACATATTTGTAAATCGATGTTGGCATGGCAGTGCTATGGCGAGGGAGAAACCCCTGACATTTCGGGTTTAAAAGGCGATCTGCTGGTGGGGAAATACTATGTTATTTTTGAAAAGAAATACCGAGAGGAAGTGAATGAGCTGATTTATGAGGGCAAAACACAAGAGGAAGCGGAAAAAGCCGCCCCTTTATTATTAGCGGCACAGCAGATGTTGATAAAATGGGAGGATAATGATCCCGTAGTAAGAGAACTTTGGGGAAGAATGAACCAATGGGTGTATAATGGTTTTGAGACTACTTATCAAAAGTTGGGTGTAGAGTTTGATTTCATATATTACGAAAGCGAAACTTATTTATTGGGAAAATCTATCATTGAAGAGGGCTTGGGAAAAGGTATTTTTTACACTCAAGAAGATGGATCGGTTTGGATAGATTTGACCGAGTACGATTTTGACAAAAAACTCTTACTACGTTCCGATGGAACAGCGGTTTATATAACTCAAGATATTGGTACTGCTACCCAAAGGATGGTTGATCATCCCCATGTAAAAGGAATGGTCTATACGGTAGGGAACGAACAGGATTATCACTTTAAAGTTTTGTTTTTGGTGCTCCAAAAACTAGGCTATTCTTGGGCTAATTCTTTATATCATTTGAGTTATGGTATGGTGGATTTACCCAGTGGGAAGATGAAGAGTCGAGAGGGAAAGGTGGTCGATGCCGATGATTTAATTGAGCAAATGAAAAGTACAGCCGCTGCTATAACAACTAAACATGGAAAAATAGAGGGGTTGGACGAGGAACAAAGACAGGCATTGTATGAAAAGATAGGCATGGGGGCGTTGAAATATTTTGTCCTAAAGGTAGATCCCAAAAAGAGAATATTATTTGATCCTGAGGCATCCGTAGATTTTAATGGAAACACGGGCCCATTTATTCAATATGCTTATGCTCGTATTCAATCATTGTTGCGAAAAGTAGGAGGGGATTTACAACTCAATTTGAATTTGAGCTTGGTGGATAAAGAAAAAGAAATCCTTAAACATTTAATTACGTATCCAAATTTGATCAAAACCGCAGGGGAGCACTACAGTCCCGCTTTGGTGGCGAATTACTTATACGATTTGGTAAAACTTTTCAATTCATTTTACCAAAATGTGAGTGTATTTGGTGAGCCTGATCAAAACCTGCGCTCACTTCGCTTATTGTTATGTAAGGCGGTGGCTAATAACATTAAATCTGCAAGTGGTTTATTAGGGATTAGTTTGCCAGATAGTATGTAAAAAAAAATCGCTCCGAAGAGCGATTCCTTAACATGAGTAGCTATATACTACTTAAAAAATTACTTAGAACTAACGGCTAAGTTATAAACTACTAAACCGAATCCAATTTTGTTAATCGCATCACCAACGTTATAGATAACGTCCATCGGAAGACCTCCAAAGATTCCGCTGTACCAACCTTCAGTTCCAGCCATATATCCTATAGGATAGATTGCCCATCCAATGAATACAAACTTCAATAGTGTTTTGTGAGCAGAGAGTACGGCTCCACCAGCAGCTTCAGCTAACTTTGCAGCTCCACCTTTCCAGATTTCGTAAACAATCGTGAAATAAGCCAAACCAGAGATAAGTCCCCATAATGCAGGTCCAGTTCCTGTAGTGTGAACAGCTTCTCCAAAGTAACCTGCTACAAGCATGATTACAGAAAGGAAAATAAGTTTCCACATCAATGACTTAGTAGCTCCAGCCGCTTTTAAAATAAGATAAAATTCTACACACATTAAAGGAACAGTCAACACCCAGTCAACGTAACGGAAGAATGTTGGAGACGTCTCATTAGTAGCCCAGTAGTCTCTCATGTACCAATAGTGTACAGCAGCGATAAAGGTGATTAAACCTGAAACCAAAATGGAGGTTCTCCATTTACTGTCGAAAGAGTTCATCGATAGGAAGAAAAACGCTGATGCTGCCATCATTGCCATACAACCTACAAAAAATGTGAACCCTACATAATCATTTGTAGCCATCGCAGGGGCTACAGCAGATAAATTTAAAAGATTTTCCATAATTAAATTAATTATTTATTTTGTTTAGGTAAATTTAAAAAAAATTAAACTTACTAACTACATTAATATAATTTTTTTGGCAAAAAATTTAACATATTGATATTTCAAGCTACCAAAAATTACCAAATTAGCATTTCAATTACCATACTGTTTATTGTGATAGTTCCCTTATTATCAAATAGTTTTGTAGATTTTTTTTGGGGTTTTGGGGTTTTAACCCTAGGTATTTTACATGGTGCAAATGATCTTGAAATAATTGCTAAAAATTTTAAAGGAAAGTTAAACAACCTCTATTTTAATTCGATTTTGATCTATATGGTGTTGGTTTTTACCGGAGCAGTCTTATTTTTTACCCTTCCTGGTATTGCATTACCTCTATTTATTCTTTTCAGCAGTTATCACTTTGGAGAACAACACTGGGAGGAACGTTTGTCTTTTTCTTTATTCCATTTTATCTTTTATACATTATATGGAGGGTTTATATTCTTTTTAATGTTTACCCTTCAATATGAACCGGTGGTTGAGGTGATTAAAAAAATTTCAGGAATCCATTTGGGATTTGATTTTTTCTTTTATACAACAGTATTTTTAGGGCTAACATTATTGATAGCAATGCTTCTTATGCCCACTACTCGATCCAACTTTATAAAGGAGTGGCTATTGCTTCTCCTTTTAGGAGGTATTTTTAATGTAGGCTCATTATTATTTGCCTTTGCTTTTTACTTTGTGGTTTGGCATAGTCTCCCTTCTTTAATTGATCAATTAAATTTTCTCTACGGTGAGATAAATTTTAAATCTTTTCTAAAATATTTAAAAAACTCAATACTATATTGGCTGGCTTCACTATTTTCATTGTTTTTGGTCTATCGTTATATAGACTTTGAGGCGGATTACTTTATGCCCTTGTTTTTTTCTTTTTTGGCGGCGATAACTTTTCCACACACCATAGTTATTGGTATGATGAAACATAAAAATGTATGACGAGTCGCGTTTTAAATAGAATTGAAAAGAGTAAATTTGTTTTTATAAAAAATTAACCCATGTTTGACAGCTTAAGCAATAAATTGGAGAGTGCTTTAAAGGTTTTAAAGGGATCTGGAAAAATTACAGAGATCAATGTAGCAGAGACCTTAAAAGAGGTAAGGAGAGCACTTTTGGATGCTGATGTTAATTTCAAGATTGCCAAGGACTTTACAAATCGTGTCAAGGAAAAAGCGATTGGGCAGAAGGTTCTGACGAGTCTTCAACCTGGACAATTAATGGTAAAGATTGTCAAAGACGAATTAACAGAATTGATGGGAAGTAGTGTGACGGAAGTTTCACTATCGCAAAACCCTTCGGTGATTTTGATTTCGGGTTTACAAGGATCGGGTAAAACTACTTTTAGTGGAAAACTGGCATTACACCTTAAAAATAAGAAAAATAAAAGACCCTTGTTGGTGGGCTGTGATGTTTACCGTCCTGCTGCTATTAAACAATTGCAGTTTTTAGGAGCTCAAATTGATGTTCCTGTTTACAGCGATACAGAAGAAAAAAATCCTGTAAAGATTGCGAAAGCGGCAATAATAAAAGCCAAGCAACAAAACAACGATTTAGTGATCATTGATACTGCTGGACGACTGTCCATTGATGAAGTTTTGATGAAAGAGATTTCAGACATTCACAAAATAGTGAAGCCAGAGGAAACCCTTTTTGTGGTTGATGCGATGACAGGTCAAGATGCAGTCAATACAGCTAAAGCATTTCATGATACCCTCAATTTTGACGGGGTGATCTTGACTAAATTGGATGGAGACACTAGAGGGGGTGCTGCTTTATCAATTAAATCAGTGGTTAGTAAACCGATAAAGTTTATAGGTACGGGTGAAAAGTTGGAAGCCTTGGATATTTTCTATCCAGAGCGTATGGCCGACCGTATTTTGGGAATGGGGGATGTGGTATCCCTGGTGGAAAAAGCTCAAGAACAGTTTAATGAGGAACAAGCTCGAAAAATCAGCAAAAAAATTGCTAAAAATCGATTTGGTTTTGACGATTTCTTATCCCAGATCCAGCAAGTAAAAAAGATGGGGAATATGAAAGATTTGATGGGTATGATTCCTGGTGCTGGGAAAATGATGGGGGATGTGGATATCGATGAAAATTCTTTTAAATATATTGAGGCCATTATTGGGTCGATGACTACCAAAGAACGTGCTGATCCCAGATTGCTTAATCACAGTAGGAAAACCAGAATAGCGAAAGGTGCTGGAAGGGATATCAGCGAGGTCAATCAATTAATTAAGCAATTTGGACAGATGAGTAAGATGATGAAGATGATGCAGGGAGGAAAAGGAAAACAAATGATGCAAATGCTTCAAGGATTTAAATAATTATGAAAATACTGGACGGAAAAAAACTCTCTCAACAAATAAAGGAGGAAATCAAGCAAGTAGTTGATTTGCGGAAAGAAAGAGGTAAAAACGTCCCCCATTTGGCAGCGGTATTGGTGGGGAATGATGGAGCCAGTTTAACCTACGTGGAAAGTAAAGTAAGATCCTGCGAGCAGGTAGGTTTTAAATCTAGCCTTATTCATTTGGAAAGCAGTATTACAGAACAATCATTACTCACCAAAATCAAAGAGTTGAATAATGATGATACACTGGATGGTTATATCGTCCAACTACCGCTTCCAAAGCATATAGATGAGGAGAAAATTTTACTGGCTGTCGATTCCAGAAAAGATGTGGATGGATTCCACCCTTCCAATTTTGGCAGAATGGCTTTGGAAATGGATTCATTTGTCCCCGCTACTCCTTTTGGTATCATGGAAATGCTAAGAAGGAATGATATCGATATATCTGGAAAACACTGTGTCGTGATTGGCAGAAGTCACATCGTGGGTAGACCGATTAGTATTTTGATGAGTCAAAAAGGAAATCCAGGTAATGCGACAGTGACTTTGGCTCACAGCAGAACAAAAAACATAGAACAGCTTACCCAAAAAGCGGATATCATCGTTTCAGCCATGGGTATTCCAGAATTTCTTAAGGCAGACATGGTAAAGGAGGGTGTTATTATTATCGACGTTGGAATCACCAGAGTTCCAGACCAATTGCATCCCAAAGGATATGTGATTAAAGGAGATGTGGCCTATGATGAGGTGTCCAAAAAATCAAGTTATATTACGCCAGTCCCTGGAGGAGTAGGTCCAATGACAATTGCCATGCTTTTGCGAAATACTTTACTTTCCTGCGATCGAAATTCTTAATTCCAGTTAATCAGTATTCACGTTTTTATGCGATAGATTCTCCTCCATATTGTAGATGGTTAGGATGAGTAAACCAAAGGCAACACTGGAAATAATCAATAATACATTAGTAAGACCACCTACTCCAAAAGATAGTCTAATAAGGATGGTACATATTACAAACCCAGTATTCCTTATAAGTTGGCTGTAGCGTTCGGTATATTGAAAAGAAAGAAGTAGAATAAGTACATCAGCTAAGATGAGTATGGTAAAAAATTCATTATAAAAAATGGCATTAATGTCTGTGGTAGTTTGTAAGTACAACAAACCATAGATCCAATCATAAACGCTGACAAGTGAAGTAATGATCAAAATGGGTAATAATATCATACTAACAACTTTTTTCGAAGCTACAAAACTTTCTAGGTTTGGATTAAGGGTTTTTTTGGGTAACCTTAATCTGCCTTTATTGAATAAATATATTAGAAAGAAAATGATCAAAACGCCTAAAACGTCATATATTAATTGAACATTTTCCTGAGTGCTCATCCAATTGGCTTTCAAATCAATTTTGGGGATATCAGCAAAAATTCTTCTTATTAGAATCAATGAAATAATTTCAAATTGTTTTGAAACAGAGGTGGTAAAAGAACGAGGGAGGTTGACGACTAAGAGGTAAATTTCGTAAACCAAGATGATCGAAAAAGGTGTGTAAATAGCTGAGATAGGATCTATAAGAAGGCTACTCTCAAAGAATACCTTAAACAAGTCATATTTTTTAGCATAGATTAAGAATAGGTGGACGACGAAACCTATCATAGATAACCACAAAGTAGCCCGCTCTACTTTCTTTTGATTTTTTTCTGAAAAAATCCTTGAAAAAAAATTATCAATGAGTGTATGCCAGGGCTTCATGGGTAAATTATTTATTTTTTTGGGGATCAACCAAATATACCTTTTTTTGTTTACAGTTTGATAAGCTAAGGTTTATCTTTGCCTGGATGGACTTGAACAATTATGAAGAAATGTTGGCTAACGGGAGGATTATTCCTTTGATGGAGGCATTTTATACGATACAAGGAGAAGGGTACCATAAGGGAAGTGCTGCCTACTTTATAAGGATAGGTGGATGCGATGTAGGTTGTCATTGGTGTGATATAAAAGAGAGTTGGAATCCCAATTTACATCCACCAACAGCAGTTAACGAAATTGTTGAAACAGCCCATAAATATTCAGATACGATTGTTGTTACTGGTGGTGAGCCTTTGATGTGGAATATGAACCCTCTTACCAATGAATTGAAATTATTAGGTTTAAAAACCCACATAGAAACTTCGGGTGCTTATCCATTATCAGGGAATTGGGATTGGTTTTGTTTGTCTCCAAAAAAGAACAAACTTCCAATTAAAGGAGCTTATGCTAGGGCGGATGAGTTGAAAATAATTATTCAGAATAATGATGATCTACGTTTTGCTCAAGAGCAGGCAGTAAATGTTAGTCCTGACTGTAAGCTATACCTTCAACCAGAGTGGAGTAAGCGAGAGAAAATGATGCCCTTGATCGTAGATTATGTGATGAAAAATCCACAATGGAAAGTTTCCCTTCAAACTCATAAGTATCTCAACATTCCTTAGTGAGTCGCGCGAGATAATCCCAATTTTTTCCTTCTAAAATTAGTTCCGTTTCCAATTCCACTTGATGGGCAGTTTGACGCAAAAGACCAAAATCTAAATATAACCACGGAAAGGTTTCGATTTCATTTTTGAAACGAACACCGTATTGAACTTCACCGTAATAATTTGAGGCGGGGATAATTTTTTCTCCACTAGGAGTTTGATCAAAAAGATAGATTAAATCTGAGGAATCCAGGAGTATTTGACCTTTGGGGTTGAGTAGGGATTTGAGTTTGTTAAGAAATAATTCCAATGTCTCCAATTGTCCACATATGCCGATACCGTTCATTAATAGTAAAATGGTATCAAATGTATCTTTTTCATAATCAAAAATAGATTGATTTATGGTATGAAGCAGGCCTCTTTGAGAAGCGGTTTTAATTGCTCCAATGGAGTTGTCAATTCCAGTAACCTCAAATTTTCTTTGGTTTTGCAAATAGAGACTGTGGCATCCTGTTCCACACCCTACGTCCAAAATTTTTCCACAAGAAATTTCCATTGCCTTTTGCTCTAAGGAATGCATTTGTTCATATGCTCTAAAAAAATAGCTAATTGGCACGGCGTCCTCTTCAGTGAGGCTTGTCCAAGTAGTGAGTTTTTGATTCCTTGGGTATTGAAAATACTCCAGAAGGGCATTCCCAAACACGTCTTTTTTTTCACTCATTTTTCAATTGTTTAGGGATAAATGAGGTATTTTTTTCTAATTTTTTTAAAAGCTAGTAGCTCTTTTTCCCAAGTTTTACGAATCTGTTTTTCACTCATTCCCTGACCCAATTGTTTTTCTAGCTTTTTATTTCCGGCAATTCTATAAAAACCTTTTTTAAAAAAAAAATCTTTTTCTGGGAATTTGTTGTATGATTGAATCAACCATTGCAATTCAATTCTTTTGGGTCTCTCAAAGTCTCTTAAGTCGGTTCCATAACAAATCTTACCCTTCAATTTTGGGTTTTTAGATCCATAATTGGGTTGAGGAGTGAAGGTAAAATCTGTCTTTGGGAGTTGAGGGTGACCATAAATCTGAAATTGCATTTCTGTTCCTCTGCCCACACTAATAACCGTTTGTTCGAGTAGACAAAGACTAGGATAGAGTGAAATGGAAAGGGCATTGGGAAGATTTGGTGAGGGTCTGAGTGGAATCTCATAGGGTGTTTGATGGGTATAGTTTTTTATCGGTATGACTGTGAGATTGCATTGAATTCCATCATTCAGCCAACCTTCTCCATTAATCATTTTGGCATACTCACCAATCGTCATTCCAGAAACAATGGGAACAGGATGCATTCCAACAAAGCTTTTGCAATCCTCCTCCATAACAGGACCATCGGTATAGTGTACATTTGGATTAGGACGGTCCAATAGGATTAAGGGAATTAAATTTTCAGCACAGGCTTCCATTACATAATGAAGTGTGGAGAGGTAGGTATAAAACCTTACGCCTACATCTTGTAAATCGAAAACCATAAGAGAAATCCCCTCAAAAGATTCTTTTGAAGGTTTTTTGTTCTTCCCGTAAAGGGAAAGGACGGGTAGGCCTGTTTTAACATCTATTTCGTCTGCTACACTCTCACCTGCATCGGCATTTCCCCTGAATCCGTGTTCGGGGGCAAAGACTTTTTTGATATCAACATTTAATGCCAAAAGCGTATCAATCAAATGAGTTTTACCATTGATAAGACTGGCCTGGTGGGCAACAATACCTATATTTTCGTCTCCCAATATTTTGATGTAATGATCCAACTGATATGCCCCAGGAATAATTTTATTTTGAGCCTTGGCGATCTTAATTGATCCTAGAAAAAGAAAAAATAAAAATGTAATTTCGTATATGCCTTTCACAAAACCAGTTTGATTTGAATTTTCCTTTGTTTATTGCCAAAAGGATGCATTTTAATCCTTCAAATAAAGATACTGTTTCTGTTCAGATAATTAAAATTGCAAAGCTGGCAGTTACATTGGGAATGTCTATGATTTTAATAGCTGTTGCAACCGGGAAAGGATTACAAAAGGAGATTCAAGAAAAAACAGTGGCCTTTAATGGTCATCTGGTTGTAGCGCCTTTCGAAAATAGTGAATCACAAATTTCGGTACTTCCCATTGCTAACGATCCAAAAATCCTTAAAATATTGAAAAATGAGGATGGGGTTACTCAAGTTAATAAAGTAGCACTGAAAGGGGGATTGCTCAAAGCAGGTGATCAATTTGAGGGGATGGTGATGAAGGGTGTTACTCAAGATTACCAATGGGATAAATTGAAAGGCTTTTTGGTCTCTGGAAGTTTTCCTGTTTTGGGAGAAAAAACATCTAATGAAATTTTATTATCCGGTATTATTGCCAAAAGATTGTCAATAGGGGTAGGGGATGAGGTCTCTGCTTATTTTCAAAATTCTAAAAATCAGCAATTACCAAATGTAAGAAAATTCAAAGTAGTGGGATTGTTCATATCTGGATTCCCAGATTTTGACGACAATTTTGTTTTTGGTGATTTGCGCCATATTCAGCGTATTAATAAATGGAGGAACGATGAAATAGGTGCCTATGAAGTTTTTACTAGTGATCTTAATGTGGCAGACATTACGGGCTCATTAATTTATGATAAATTACCTTCTGATCTTGATGTTATTGAAATAACGCGCCAATATGCTACAATTTTTCAATGGATTTCACTTTTTGATTTCAATATTTTAATCATCATTATCGTAATGATTATTGTGGGTGTAATTAATATGTCAACGGCTTTACTAGTTCTAATTTTGGAGCGATCGAGTATGATCGGACTACTCAAATCCATAGGGGCAGGAAATCGTTTGATTCAAAAAATATTCCTATATAACGGTGTGGTTATTATGAGTGAGGGTTTGTTGTGGGGGAACTTTTTGGGTTTTCTTTTTTATTTTACACAAAAGCATTGGGGTTGGATTCGCTTGGATCCAGAAACCTACTATGTTAATATTGCTCCTGTTTCATTAAATTTTTGGGATGGATTAATTTTAAATCTCGGTTTTTTGGTGGTAAGTAGTTTATTGCTCTGGATTCCGTCTTTGATCATAAGCAGTATTAGTCCTGCAAGAGTGTTACGATTTCGTTAGATTGTTTCCATTTCGTTTGGGATGTGGTATCTTTGTAATGAAATCTATAACATGAACTATTTCAATAATATTTTAGAAACCATAGGGAATACACCAATGGTTAAGTTAAATACCATAACGAAAGATATTCCTGCTCTGGTTTTAGCAAAGATTGAAAGCTTTAACCCTGGTAATTCGGTCAAGGATAGGATGGCTTTAAAAATGGTGGAGGATGCGGAGGCCGACGGTCGCTTAAAACCTGGAGGAGTTATCATTGAGGGCACCTCTGGGAATACTGGAATGGGTTTGGCACTTGCTTCTATTGTTAAGGGCTATCGTTTGATTTGTGTATCAAATGATAAGCAGTCCAAAGAAAAATTTGATGTATTGCGCGCTATGGGAGCAGAGGTAGTTGTTTGTCCCACTGCGGTGGCTCCAGAAGACCCACGATCTTATTACAGTGTTTCAAAAAGATTGTCGGAGGAAACTCCAAATTCATGGTACGTGAATCAGTATGATAACCCCTCCAATACTGTGGCTCATTATGAACAGACTGGACCAGAAATTTGGAAACAAACGGATGGAAAAATATCACATTTTGTTGTAGGTGTTGGAACAGGCGGCACTATTTCTGGGGTGGCTAGATATTTAAAAGAAAAAAATCCTGAGATCAAAATTTGGGGTATTGATACCTATGGTTCCGTTTTTAAGAAATATCATGAAACAGGAATTTTTGATGAAAATGAAATTTATCCATACATAACGGAGGGTATAGGTGAGGATATTCTTCCCGAAAATGTAAATTTTAAACTCATTGACCAATTTGAAAAAGTTACGGATAAAGATGCTGCACTCTACACACGTAAGTTGGCAAGAGAGGAAGGGATTTTTGCTGGAAATTCGTGCGGCGCTGCGGTTAAAGGAGTATTACAATTAAAAGATAACTTTACTGCAGACGATTTGGTAGTTGTATTGCTGCACGATTCGGGAAGTCGTTATATAGGAAAGATGTATAATGACGATTGGATGATAGAAAAAGGATTCTTAGATAACTAGATCGACTAGTAGTAGTTGTCGATTTGTAGTTTTTTGTATATACCTCTATTATTTCTTCTATATATACTAAAATCAAAAATTATAGTCAGTTCAAATATACTTGGTGCGTAGACCTTACCTGGTTTTCTGTTTGCAAAATTGTAATTTATACCAAAATCAAAATTTTCCAACGCCAATCCGAGTGTTATTCCAATATTATTTAATGAAAAACTTTGAGATTCAACCCCGTCTTGAATAGATGGGACCATTGAAGCTTGTTGAGTAAAACCTATAGCAAATTCTCCAAATTGGAATTCTTCACCCAAACCAATATATGTAGATTTACCGTACTTAACAAAATTCAAAAAAGTATATAAGTATGAAAATCTGGGTAGAAAGCGTCTCTCAAATGGATTTATATTGAATTCATAGGCTCCTTGGACACTTATTCTTATTGGCATACTTACGTCCGCCTCTTTGTTATACGAAAGATTTGGTTTTCTAAGATGCTTTAGACTTAATCCAGCCATGTAATATTCATTATGTATTATAAAGGAAGCACCCATATCAAAATCACTTGCATTACTTATCATAGGTGCTAAATTATCCTGAGTCTCAGAGGCAATAAACCCTGTTGCCATGCTAAGTTGATCCCCAAAAATTAAATTATCAGGATTTATTCTTGAACTTATCATTCCAACTGAAATTCCTGGTAAAAAGAATGTATAATTACTTATCTGAATTTTATAAACATAAGAAAGATAAGCCATTGAGGTAGTCATTCCTATATCATTTAATTTGAATGAATTAACATCAAACCCTAAAGAGAAATTTTTTTCTTGAAAAGCAATTGATCCAAATACATACTTATTGTCCATTGCTAATTGATCGTTTACTCTTATGGAATTGTACAAAACACCAACCCTGTTAAGTTGGTTCATTCCATAAAAACTTGCATTAGTTTTTTGTAAAAATTTAGCTTGATTAACAATATAATCATCTTGGCCGTGTAATTTAATTGGTAAATAAACTATGGATATGAGTAAATAAATTAATATATATCTCATTACCTTAAAATTATAAATGTTCCACTCTTGGTAATTTCAATATCCCCATTAGTAGTAGTACCAAATATGGAGTAAATGTAATAAGGAGAGTCTGATTCTACATTTCCATCCCAACCATTTAATACAAGTGGAGTAGGTGTTGCTCCTGGCGCGGCTGGGGCGGCCCCAGCTGCAGGAGCTTCGCTCATAAATATTAAATTACCACGATAATCATAAATACTCATTTGTATGTATTTGAATCCACTAAATAATGGCACAAAAACATCATTATCATTATCTCCATTTGGTGTAAATACATTTGGGACTAAAATGTTATACCCCTTTCCAACAATTATTTCTTTTATAATTTCCTCAAAACATCCGACTGAGTTGTATAACCTTAGTTTTGCGTAATATGTTCCTGATATTCCATATTCATGAGTCACTGGAGAAGTTGATCCAGATGTTGGGAAAATTCTTTCAATAGGACTTCCATCTCCAAAATCCCACTCTAAATATGAGTATGTACCAGTTGAAGTATTTGTAAATGTAACATCTTCTCTGGCTAGAATTAAAGGAGTGCCTGTAGAGGAAGAACTTGCTGAAGCTTGAGCATTTGAAGATGTATAGTCAAAATTCGGTTGACCTATTTCAAGATTTATACTTGCAGAAACTCTACATCCAACAGAGTTAACAACTGTTAATGTTCCAGAGGCTACTGATGAGGTAATTCCTAGCTTATAGGTTTTATCATCTATTTGAGCTACAGTGCCTAATAAGGTTGCACTATCCGGATAATAGAACTCAAGAGATCCTTCATAATTGTCAAATACGTCTAAATAAAGATCTCCAGAACCTCCAACATCACAAATTGTTATATTCCCAGGCGTAATAAAATCATACTCACTTGCAACTATAAATGGTCCATTTGTAATAGCTAGATCTTCGTTTGCGGGAACAGTAATATATTTTATGACTCCAACTGAACTATATGGACTGATTCCAACACAAGTCCAATTCATTGGAGCAACACTTATTTTATATTGTCCAGGGACTAAATTAAATGCAAATGACTGATCACTAATATTTGGTAAGCCATTTGTTCCATCCATATTTAAATATGCTGCAGAGGCAACATCATATTTTTCCCATTTGATTTCGTAAGGCCATTGAACACCAGATTCGTTTATACCACCTACTACTTCAAAACTAATTTTTCCATCATCTCTTGCGGCATTTTGACAACTAGGCTCTTCAGCAAATAGTGTATCAGAAACAAGTTTTGGTAGCAATCTATATGGGCTGAGACCTGATTTTATTTCAATAGTAGTTCCGCTAGCTGCTGAGGTAGAGCAACCTGAAGCATCCGTGATAGTTAAACTTAAATCTCCAGGTTCAGTAACTGTAATTGTTTCGCCACTGTAATTAACAGATTGACCACCTCCAAGATCTAGGGTCCAAAGGAATTGATAGAAAGCCTCACCATTTGATGATACAAATGGAAGTCCACCCTGAACATCAGCTGTAATTTCAACCTCTTGAGAACAAGTATCTAAAACATATTCCATAGCTCCTGTATATTCAAGTGGTTGAATTTCTGGTATTATTATAGTTTGAGTTATCTCACAAACATCAGTAGTAGCAGTAGTTACCTGACTTATTATAAGCTGATATTCACCAAAAGGAACACTATCTATAGTGTAGTTACCACTACCATTTCCAGTTAATGGTCTTGATATTCCAACTGAACTTGCGGCAGGGAAGGTTTGACTAAATGAGTCACCATAATCACTTATTTTATTCAAAGTAACTTGGAAGGCGTTACCTAAATTTGAACTTAAGTTATTTTCAAGAAGGAAACTAATATCATATCTGAGACTTGTTGGGTTTGAACATACACTTCCACTTCCATCGTCACTATAGCCAGGATTTAAAATTCTTAGTCCTGAATTTGATCCTACAGTCAATGACTTAGTGATAATATCTGTTGATCCACATGTGCCCCCAGTTCCAGGACTAATTACTGCCCTGTAAGACCCATTTTCTAAATCACTTAATTCAATATTATTACTTAAAGAGGGGACACTTCTCCATTGCTGAGTTGATATGATTTCTGTCGTTGCAGAAGTAGATGATGTAGCAGCAGTAGTAATACTTGATGTTACAAAAGTTAACTTCTGCCAATCAATACTCATTGTTGGAGGTAGGGTATTTTCATCAAAGACTAATTTTATTGTGCCACCAGTCTGATTACACCCTGGTTGAATAGTTTCAATATCTCTTAAAAGAATTTGGTTATTATCCTTCTCCTTAATTTCAACTGTTCCTGAATCCAATTCACAAATAGTGGTATTTGTTGAAGTAGTATTTGTTGTTGATCCTGCAGCTGGAACTCCGATTATTCTATAATTGTATACTCCTGGATTTTTAACACCTACACTAATCGAATTTGCTTGACTTCCAGTATTTGCGGAATTCCAATTTGAAAAATAATTAAAGCTTAATGCACTAGATGATATTTGTACACCAATCTGACTTAAATCAGGTGTTCCGTTAGAAAGAACTAATTCTATACTACCATCCTGAGAATTAACACAATCAATATCAAATGGATTTACTTGAAATGATACTTCTTCATAAGATGGCAGTGTTATAGAGGAGGTTAAAGAACCAGCAGCTACGCAACCATTTGCATCTGAAATTTCGTAAGTTGTTATTTCACCTAAATTTTTAGTGTCAATTCCTGTTATTACAATTTCTCTAGTACTTGCATTTACAGAAGTTCCAGTAAGCGCTCCTCCCTGAAGCGAGAGTGTGTAGGGACCCGCATTACTATTTCCACCAACAACCTCAAAAACCAACTCTGCAAAATCATCGGAGCAGGCAGGAACAATTCTTCTATCTTTAATCTCCACGATTGACATAATAGAAGGTTCTCTTACTTCAAATGAAGTACTTGCTATACAAGTTAAAGGTGTAGATCCTTCAAATGGTATTAGATTTGGATCATTTGTATTTACTGACACACCAACGGTATAAATTCCAGCAGTGGTTGATGTCAGTCTATTATCATTTCCAGAGCTAATTACAGTACCGCCTCGAGAAAAAGTATAAGTGTATGCTCCACCACCTCCTCCACCTGAAGCTTGTACTTCAATTGTAAAGCTGTCACCAGGGCATGTAATTGATACCAAATAATCAGTTGAACTTGAAACTCCAGCGGGAGCAGGATCCATACCTCCTGTAGGAAGTATAATAAGAGGATCAGCTGGATTAATTGTAAAGTTTGCATTTTCTTGACAACCAAACAACTGATCTATTGCAGTAACTTGGTATGCCCCAGGTAGTAGGTTTTTGATATTCATTGTACTATTTGTGTATCCATTTGGACCACTCCAGGCATATGTAAACAATCCTGATCCACCAGTGAATGCAAGACCAGACGAGGTTTGTAACTCAATACTTCCACCGCCCAAGTCCGTTGGAGATTCCATACAGAAATCATTAACTACTCTGGTATTTGCAGGAGTATATAGAAGGCCATCAGGCATTGTAAACACTGCAGATTGTTTTACACATCCTTTTGCATCAGTAACGTCTATTCTGAATGAATCATTAGGATTAACTACTATCTCAGGTGCTTGACCAGTATAAGCGCCATTTCTAGTGAACGGCCCGAAATCATTTCCAGTAGTGAAATTTTTAACTACATATGAGTATGGTTTTGTTCCACCTGATGCTTGCCCAGTTATTATTCCATCACAAGCTATTGGATCTGCAATAGTTAGCTCATCTGGCTCTGTTAGTGTAAAAGATTCTGTAGCAGTACAATTTCCATCAACTGAAACTTCAAGGACATAATCACCAGGACCTAGATTGCTTAAAATCAACGTATTCTGAGGGGTTGCAATTCCTGTTCCAGTCCACTGAATATTATAATTCAAAGTCTGGTTTAATACTAAACTTGTATCAGTTATAGTTCCAGTTAAAATTGTCTGAACTGGGGGTGCTGGATAATTGATTGTAAATGGAACGCCTGCAGTATCTGAAACTAGTCTGATTGTTGCACCAATGGCAGTTGCTGTTACTGGTACTTCAGAAGGTATATTATTGTTAATTAGTTGTGCAAGTCCACTAGCAATAGCATTGTTATTTTCAGCAACTCCAGCATTAAACACAGAACCTTTGACAAAATATTCAAATTGTGTTCCATTTATTCTTACTCTCACTCTATCATCAATATTGAAAGTTCCAGATACAGTCAGTTGATCAACTTGAGCTTGATTACTATTTTGTCCACCTGATATTGCAGAGACAATGTCGG
>CACLQG010000018.1 GCA_902609035.1 uncultured Bacteroidota bacterium | reverse complement strand
AAATCCCAAAGTCGCTAAATCAGTGTAGTTGTCCAATTGAGTCTCGGGAATTACTTCTTCTACTACAACAAAAATCATTGCACCCGCAGCAAAAGCTAAGGCATAGGGTAAAATCGGAGTAAAGAAAGTAACGGCTACGGCACCCAATACAGCAGCAACAGGTTCTACTATGGCGGACATCTGACCGTACCAAAAGCTTTTTAACCTACTGACTCCTTGTCTTCTTAAGGGCATGGAAACAGCTACTCCCTCGGGGAAATTTTGAATACCTATACCTATGGCTAACGCAATGGCTCCTCCAATAGAGGCCTCTGGAATTCCTGCGGCTACTCCCCCAAAGAGAACGCCTACTGCTAAACCTTCTGGAATGTTGTGAAGGGTGATTGCCAATACCAAAAGCGTAGTTTTGTGCCAAGGAGTCTTAATTCCCTCAGAATCCTTAAAATTGATGTGAATATGGGGTAGGACTTTATCCAAACTGAAAATAAACAGTGCCCCCAAACCAAAACCTATGGCAGCAGGAATGACCTTGACGAATCCCTCGCCGGGTGACATTTCTATTCCGGGTGCCAAAAGACTCCAAAAACTGGCCGCTACCATTACTCCTCCAGTAAAACCTAGCATACCATCTAGAAATCCGCGGTTCATAGTTTTGAACAAAAAAACAAAGGAAGCGCCAAAAGCAGTCAACAACCATGTAAAAACGGTAGCATAAAGTGCGCCTTTGACAGGACTTATACTTGAAAAATATTCGATGACAGTGTCCATTATAACAGTTGTAATCGCTGACAAATATAGATAAAAGTGGGTAATTTCGTCGACTGTTAAAGGGATTGACTAATTTTGGGGTGCAATGCATAAAAATCATTTCGACTATATTATTTGTGGAGGAGGTGCTTCGGGTTTGCTTTTGGCGTACAGAATATGCAATGACCCATACTTTATTGACAAATCTATACTGCTTATCGAAAAAGATTACAAAAACACCAATGACCGTACTTGGTGCTTTTGGGAGTCTGGCGATGGAGACTTGGAGGGAATCGTATATAAAACCTGGAATCAAGCCTATTTCAATGCTGAAAATTTTGAAATAGATTTTTCTCTAGAACCTTTCAAGTACAAGATGATCAGAAGTATTGATTTTTACAAATCGATGAAAAAGCAGTTGGCAGAGTTTAATCAACTGACCCAAATCAAAGAAAGAGTAATTCTGATAGAGGAAAATATAGTGACTACCGAAATCCAATCTTATCAGGGTAATAAAATTTTTTCGAGTATATATGATCCCAAAAATTTGTACGATCAAAAAAAATACCCCGTGTTGTTACAACATTTTGTGGGACAAGTGGTAGAGACCCAAAAGCCTTGTTTTGATTCTGACAGAATCGAGTTCATGAATTTTAATGTCCCCCAAAAAGGAAATACCCGATTCATGTATCTATTGCCTCTAAACTCTAATAAAGCCTTGTTGGAATACACCCTTTTTTCTGAAAACCTTTTGGAAAAAAAAGAATATACCGATGCCATAAGTGCTTTTTTAAAAAAAATACCAACAGGTGGATATGATGTCGTGGAAGAAGAAGAAGGAAAAATTCCCATGACCTGCTATCGATTTGATTTAAAAAACAGCAGTTACCTTTTGCATATCGGCACAGCTGGAGGGTGGACTAAACCCAGTACAGGATATACCTTCCAACGAATCAATCAAAAAACGAGAGAATTGGTAGAATTCTTGAAAAAAGAACAGCCCCTGTCTCGATTTGGTAAAAGAGATCGATTCTGGTTTTACGATTTGCTATTTATCGATGTACTGGCGAAAGAGAATGCCAACGGAGCAGATTTATTCAGAAGAATGTTTCGAAAAAATTCGTCTAGGGTGATATTTAAATTCTTGGATGAAAAGAGTTCACTATGGCAGGAGTTTCAAATCATGCGATCCTTTAATGTTGGTCAATTTGTAGGGGCACTTTGGAAAAGATTGTTTTAATAGGTGCGATACGTCATCCAATTTTTCAGGTTCCGAAAACTACTTTTTTGATTCTCGTTGATGCTTAGTTTTTCCAATTCTATATTGGCTAATTTGGAATGATACTGAATCAAATCTCGGGTAGAAGATTTCGCCGATGTGGCTTCAAATATAGTTTTTACTTTATTGATTTTTTCTTCTCCCTTGAGAAGATTGTCTGCTCCCAAAAGCGATTGCAGTTCATTTGCTTGTTCCTTGTCTGCCACCTTGAGCGCCAAATGGTAAAGAATGGTTTTTTTATCTTCTAATATGTCTCCACCAATTTTTTTTCCAAAAGAAGCTTGATCTCCAAAAGTGTCCAGATAATCGTCTTGCAATTGAAATGCTAATCCCAACTGAATACCAAAATCATAAATGGCCTTTTGGTCTAAATCAGAAGCCTTAGCGATAATGGCTCCCATTTGAAGTGCGCAACCGACCAAAACCCCAGTTTTAAGTCGGATCATTTCTATGTACTCTTCTTGAGAAACACTTGAGTTGGTTTCAAAATCCATATCGTACTGCTGCCCCTCGCAAACCTCTAAAGCAGTTTTGCTTAATAGACGAGTGAGTTTTTGAAAAACATCGGTGGGATAACTTTCAAGAGCTTGATAAGCTTTGATCAACATGGCGTCGCCAGAAAGTATTGCAGTATTTACATCCCATTTTTCATGTACAGTAGTTTTGCCCCTTCGCAAAGCTGCGCTGTCCATGATGTCGTCGTGCATAAGGGTGAAATTATGGAAAACCTCAACAGCCATTGCTGCACCCAGGGCATCTTTAACCGTAACACCAAAAACCTCCCCTGCCATCAAAGTTAAGAAGGGTCGGATTCTCTTTCCTCCCAATTCCAATAAGTATTGTATTGGAATGTATAGGTTTTGCGGAAATTTATCCTGATTAAAATTTTCAAGAGCAGACTGGAATTCCTCTTGATAGGCCTTGAAAAGATCCATAAAATTTAATTTCGTTAAAAATACACCGCCAAAAATTAATGCAATGTAAAAAAGACATAAACTTTGGAAACTTTTTTTGTTTTAAAAGTTTTCTGTCATATTTTTGCCAAAAAATTTATATGGATAAGGAAATCGTTCTGTCCGCTTCTTCTTTATTCCTCCAATATGGATATAAAGCAGTTACTATGGATGATATCGCCGAACATATGCGTATCTCCAAAAAGACAATTTATCACTATTTCGGTGATAAAACTTCTTTAGTGCGGTCGGCTGTATTGCACGTTTTTGAAGAGGTAAAAGATAAAATCATTACCATTCAAACCTCAATGGACAACCCCATTGAGGCGCTCTATGAAATCAAAAAAATAGCGGTTCAGGTTTTGGGAAACAAAGATAAGTCCCCTCAATACCAGTTACAAAAATATTACCCAGCCATTTATATAGAAATCAGAAAAAAAGAGCTTTCCACCTTTGGAAACACTTTTAAATTGAGTCTGAAAAAGGGTATGGATTCAGGTCTTTTTAGAACAACTATAGATCCAGAGTTTATAATGCGGATATACTTTAATGGGTTTAGGGGATTAAGAGATATAGAATTGTTTCCCCCCGAAGATTATGACATCGACCAGATCATTGGAAAATACATTGACTACCACCTCAGGGCAATAGCCACTGCAAAAGGTTTACAATTTTTAGCGGAATACAACAAAACGATATAAACCCATGAAGCTTCATTTATTTTTATTTTTAAACTTTTTCGCACGAATGATCCAGGCACAAGAGTTACCCGAGTCGCTTAGCTTGGAAGAGGCCATAAACTTTGGGTTGACAAACAACAGCTCGATCATCAACGCTGACCGAGATGTTCAAAAAGCAAAGAAGGACAAATGGAAAATCATTGCTACAGGTCTGCCACAAATTAGCTCGGAAATCAATTATCAGAATTTTTTGGAAATGCCAGTATCATTAGTTCCAGCAGAGTTTTTTGGAGGCAACACTGGAGATTTTGCAGAACTGACTTTTGGGACAGAACAAAATATGATTGGATCGGTAAAGGTAGAACAACTTCTATTTGACGGTTCCTATCTAGTGGGACTGCAAGCCACTAAGGCGTATTTGGCGATTTCGGAAAACTTATTCGAAAAGGCCAGTTTGGAAATAAGGAAACTGATTACTAATCTCTACTCCAATGTTTTATTGGCAAAATATAACATCCTCTTTTTGGAAAATAATAAAGTTTCCTTGGAAAGCAATTTTGAGGAAATCCATCAGCTCTTCCAAAATGGTTTTGAGGAAGAAGAGAGTGTTCAACAAATACAAATTACGCTTGCCCAAACCAACAGTCGGTTGAAATACGCCAAAAACTTATTGAAGATTGAAGAAGACATGCTCAAATTTGTGATTGGTTATCCCATAGATGCTACTTTAAAATTGACCAATGAACTGGAAGATATTTTTAATGAACACCTCTACTTAGAAATCCTACCTAATACCAATAATATTGAGAACAATATCGATATTAAAATAGCTGACAACAATGTTAAATCTGAAGCATTGAAATTAAAGCTTGAGAAATCTAAAGCCCTACCCAAATTAAATGCCTTTGTAAACCAAACCTACACCGGAAATAACAATAGGTTCACTTTTGCTGATAGCGACCAAAAATGGTATGCTTCCTCTCTGCTGGGCTTGAATGTAAAAATTCCCATTTTCAGTTCTTTGGGAAGAAGTGCCAGTACCCAAAAAGCAAAAATAAGTTTGGATCAAGCCGTCACCCAATTGGAGGAAACGCAGTCCAAAATCAGAATTGAAGTAAATGCTAAACTCAATGAATATCAACTCTGCATTGAAAATTACTATACCGAAAAAGAGAACCTCAGACTAGCCGAGAGTATAGAAAAAAAAAATCAAACCAAATTCTATGAGGGAATGGTAAAGAGTTTTGAACTTCGCATGGCACAGCAACAGCTCTATATTGCTCAAATCAATTTTGTCGCTGCCATTCAAAAAGTAATCACTAATAAAGTAGCAATCGAAACCCTACTAAATCAATATAATAACGATTAACCAATGAAAAAAAATATCTATATCCTAAGTATCGCTTTCTTTACTTTAGCTTGCTACGGGGATCAACCTGCAACTACTCCTGAATTGATCGCTGCCAAAAACCTCAAAGGACTAAAGGTTCAAAGATCAAGTAAATTAAAAAAACTTAATGCCTTGAAATTGGAGTTAAATCAAATCAATACTGCCATAGCAGATTTGGACCCTTCTGAAAAACTAGCACTGATCTCTTTAATTGAGGTAAAAACTGAAAATTTTGATCACTTTATCGAAATTCAAGCCAACATCAAAACTAGACAAAATGTATTGCTATATCCTGAGCACAGTGGAACACTCAAAAAACTCTATGTCAAAGAGGGACAACAAGTAAAAAAAGGAAAACTCTTAGCGCAGATTGACGACGCAGGATTAAAAAATCAGTTGGAGCAATTACAGATTCAAGCAGAGTTGTCTAAGACTACATATTATCGTACCCAAAGACTTTGGGATCAAAATATAGGATCAGAAATGCAGTTACTTCAAGCCAAAGCCTCTTATGAAAGCCTGCTGAAAACCATAGAGCAAGTGAAAAAACAATTACTACGCACTCAGATTATGGCACCCTTTTCAGGTACGATAGACGAAATTGTGGCCAATATAGGAGCCAATTTGTTACCGGGTCAAACTCCCGTATTGAGAATCGTAAACCTCGAAAAAATGTATGCCGAGGGGAATGTGCCAGAGCGTTACCTGAGTCAGATCAAAAAAGGAACTATAGCGGAGGTAGAGATTCCCATATTGAATACAAAATTCTCAGGCAGAATTCGCCAAACTGGAAATTTTATCAATCCCAACAATCGTAGTTTTAGAGTGGAAACACCACTCGACAACCCTAAACTAATGATTAAACATAATATGACCTGTAAGTTAAATATCAATAATTACAGTAATCCCAGTGCAATAATGATTCCAATTCGGGTGATAAAAGAAAATGCAAGTGGTGATAAATATATTTTCAAACTCAAATCTGAGGGTAAAGATCAGGTGTACCTCACCCAACAGGTTTTTGTGAAATTGGGAAAAAAGGGGCTTGAAAAAGTGGAAATTCTAAAAGGTCTAAAAGAGGGTGACCTCATCGTGGACGAAGGAGCCATTTTAGTCGAAAACAATCAAAGGGTAAAAAATATTCAATAATTGGGAAGCCAAAAGATGAAAAAAATACACAAAGAATTTTCTTTATCCAGTTGGGCCATAGACCACAAAACGATAATCTATGTTATCATGGCGATCTTTTTCTTTTTAGGAATACGATCCTATAATATTTTGCCACGTGAAAATTTTCCAGAAATAAGTAATACTCAAGTTTTTGTGTCAACCATATTTCCTGGTAATACTGCTGAAGACATTGAACGTTTAGTTGTCGACCCGTTAGAGGACGACCTTATGGGAGTATCCAACCTAGTTGATATGACATCGACCTCGCAGGAAGATTTTGCTGTTATAAAATTAGAATTTGATGAAAATATAGCATTGGACCTAGCTAAACAAAGAACAAAAGATTTAGTAGACGGGGTTGTATCAGGTGCTGATTGGCCTACTTTCAATGGTGCAAAAGTTGAACCAAATGTTTCAGAATTAGATTTTTCTGAATTAATGCCCATTTTGAGCATCAGTATGGTAGGTGATTATCCCATTGAGCAGATGAAAGATTTTGCAGGATACCTTGAGGAAAAAATTGAACAAATTCCCGAGGTCAAATCAGTAGATGTTAGAGGTATACAAGCTTTTGAGGTTGAAGTTGCGCTAGATATTTATAAAATGACTGCTGCTAAAATAAGTTTTGATGACATTTTAACATCTATTAGTAGAGAGAATTCTACAATTTCTGCAGGTAACGTAATTAGTGGCGGTCAGAGAAAAAGCTTGAGAATTATTGGTGAAATTTCCAATCCAGATGAGCTGAAAAAATTTGTTGTGAAAAGTGAAAATGGTGTGACATACCTTGGTGATATTGCCAAAATAAATTTTAAAGAAAAAGACGTTTCATCCTATGCTCGTTCATTTGGAGACAAAGTAGTCTTGCTTCACGTAAAAAAAAGAGGAGGGAAAAACCTGATTAAGGCCTCCAAAAAAATACAGACTTTAGTGGATGATATTGGAAAAAATCTTTTCCCAAAAAATTTGAAATTAACGATCTGCAATGATCAATCTACGATTACCCTAAATCAAGTTAGTGATTTGGCGAACAACATAATCTTTGGGGTACTGCTCGTGGTTATAGTACTCATGTTCTTTTTAGGATTCAGAAATTCACTTTTTGTGGGGTTCGCTATCCCAATGTCAATGTTTATGTCATTCATGATCCTGTCTATATTAGGCTATACCATGAATACTATGGTGCTTTTTGGATTGGTAATGGGGCTGGGAATGCTGGTTGATAATGGAATTGTAGTAGTTGAAAACGTATATCGTTTGATGGAGAAAGAAGGCTTGAGCCGCATCCAAGCTGCAAAGGTGGGTATAGGTGAAATTGCTTATCCCATTATTGTTTCAACTGCCACAACCATTGCTGCCTTTGTTCCTTTGGGGACTTGGCCAGGACTTATGGGTGAATTTATGATTTACTTTCCCATTACTCTCTCTATTGTTTTAGGTTCCTCACTTATAGTAGCTTTATTTTTTAACTCCATGCTCGTTTCCCGATTTATGGAAATTAGCGAAAAAGAAATTTCGCTAAAGGGTCTGATTAGATTGACCCTGATTTTGGGTGGGTTGGGCTTAATTTTGGTTTTCAACCATGGGGTTTTTAGGGGTTTGGGGACCCTGATGATTGCCATGACTTTACTTTTTTGGGCATATAAATATTTTCTTAAAAAACTAGCTGCAAAGTTTCAATCCGGGTTTTTACCCCTAATGGAAAAGGGATACCGCCGCTTTTTATCTACTGCACTTAAGGGGTACCGACCCATCGCTTTTTTGATTGGGACTTTTGTGTTGTTATTTTCATCCTTTTTATTATTAGGGGTTTTCCCCCCTAAAGTCGAGTTTTTCCCTGAAAATCAACCTTTACAAATTTTTACTTACATAGAATATCCCGAAGGAACCGACATTAATAAAACCAATACTATCACAAAAAAAATTGAATCCGACATTTTTTCAGTGATCAACCAACAGAAGTACCGCATTGGAGAATACAACTACCTGGTCGAGGATGCTGTGGCACAAGTGGGTGCTGGAGCAGGCAATCCCGAAATTGATGGTGGGGTGACCAACGAAATGCCACACAAAGCAAAAATTTCTCTAACCATGAGAGAATTTAAATTCAGAAATGGTCTTTCTAGTGAAAACCTGCGTAGTGAAATTCAACAATCCCTAAGCGGAAAGTACCCTGGCATATCTATTTCTGTTGAAAAAGATGCCAACGGCCCACCTGTAGGCTATCCAGTAAATATTGAAATAACAGGTAGGGAATATGGAGATTTAATCCTAACCGCACAGAGAATGAAAGACTTCCTCAATACTGAAAACATTCCTGGATTAGAAGAACTAAAAATAGATGTAAACAAAAATAAACCGGGTACTAAATTGATCATTGATCGTAAAAAAGCTGGAGAGCTGGGTGTATCAGCAGGTATGATAGGTTCTCAATTGCGAAACTCTCTCTTTGGTGCAAAAGCAGGAATTTATAAAAAAGACGGAGAAGATTACGAGATTAATGTCCGTTTTCAAGAGAAATACCGATACGACAACAATGCCTTGTTCAACCAGTATGTAACCTTCAGAGATCAATCCTCGGGAAAGATCAAAGAAATTCCAATTGCGGCTCTGGTCAAAACCCAAAACTCCTCCTCATATAGTGCGATCAAACACCGAAAGTCCATTCGATTGGTGAAACTATATTCCGATGTGCTTGCGGGTTACAATGCCAATGAGGTGGTGGCCAATGTAAAATCTGCGCTCATGAATTACCCGCTCAATTTGGGAGTAGAGTTCAAATTTACGGGAGAGATTGAGGAGCAAGACAAGAACATGACTTTTCTTTCCAACGCTCTTTTAGCTGCGTTGGCACTGATTATGTTGTTGCTGGTATTCCAATTCAACTCCATTTCCAAACCCATCATAATTTTGATTTCCATCTTTTTAAGTTTTACAGGAGTTTTCATAGGGATTACACTATTCCAAATGCCTTTTGTGATTTTGATGACCATGATGGGCATCATTTCTCTTTCTGGTATAGTGGTGAACAATGGTGTTGTTCTTTTAGATTATACCCAGTTGTTGATCGACAGAAAAAAGATAGCTATGGAACTTACCGATGAAGAAATGTTGCCCAATGCCAGTGCCGTCGAGGCGATTATAGAAGGGGGAACGGCGAGGTTGCGACCTGTTATCCTCACAGCCATTACGACCATACTAGGATTGATTCCCTTGGCAATTGGTCTGAACATAGATTTTTTCTCCTTGATTACAGAATGGGATCCCAAGGTGTATATAGGAGGGGAAAATGTTATCTTTTGGGGGCCTTTAGCAAAGACGGTCATTTTTGGATTAACTTTTGCGACTTTTCTCACCTTGATAATTGTTCCTGCGACGTTCTTGATTACGTACCAGATTAAACTGAAATTGAAAAAGCTATTTAAAAAATAATTTTTGGTGAAGGGAAAAGCTTCTTATTACCTTTGCAACTAATTAATATAAAATGTTGAGATCACACCACTGCGGCGCACTGAACGAAAATCATTCCAATGAGGAAGTTACTCTAGCCGGATGGGTCCAAAAAATCAGAAATAAAGGTTTTATAATCTGGATCGACTTGCGTGACCGCTTTGGCACTACCCAATTGGTTTTTGACGAGGAACGAACCCCGGAGGCGGTTTATAAAAAATCTAAGTCTTTGGGTAGAGAGGATGTGATCCAGGTTAAGGGAAAAGTGATCGAAAGGGAATCCAAGAACCCAAATATGACCACTGGAGGAATTGAAATATTGGCGAAAGAATTATCGGTATTAAATGCCGCGAAAACACCTCCTTTTACGATAGAAAATCAAACGGATGGTGGAGATGAGTTGCGAATGCAATACCGATATCTTGATTTGAGGCGTACACCCGTTAGAGAAAATTTGATCCTCAGGCACAAGGTGACTATGGCGGTTCGTAATTTTTTATCCCATGCGGATTTTATAGATGTGGAGACGCCTTATTTGATCAAATCTACTCCCGAAGGAGCGAGGGATTTCATAGTCCCTTCTCGAATGAATGGTGGGCAGTTTTATGCCCTTCCCCAATCTCCCCAAACTTTTAAGCAATTGCTTATGGTTGCTGGGTTTGATAAATATTTCCAAATCGTAAAATGCTTTAGGGATGAAGACCTTAGGACTGACCGCCAACCTGAGTTCACGCAGATCGACTGTGAGATGGCTTTTGTAGAACAGGAGGATATATTGATGCAGTTTGAGTCAATGATCCAACACCTTCTGAAAGAAATAAAGGGAGTGACTATGGGCGAATTCCCTAGAATTACCTTTAAAGAAGCAATGGAAAAATACGGGAATGATAAACCTGATATTCGTTTTGGAATGACTTTTGGTGAGCTTAACTCCCTAGCACTTAACAAGGGATTCAATGTTTTTGACGATCAAGAATTGGTGGTGGGAATTGCCGTTCCTGGTGGAGCAAGTATGACCCGAAAAGAGATCGATGTTTGGATCGAATGGGTAAAAAGACCTCAGGTAGGTGCCAAGGGATTAGTATGGGTCAAATGCAACCAAGATGGTAGCTACAAATCTACAGTAGATAATTTTTTTACCGCTAATGATCTGAGCCATTGGGCAGATGCCACAGGAGCGAAAGCTGGCGATTTAATTTTTGTGATGGCAGGTAACGCCCAAGCTACACGAACCCAACTAAGTGCCTTGCGTATAGGAATCGCCGAACAAATGGGACTAAGAAAAGTCGGAGAATTTGCCGCATTGTGGGTCACTGACTTCCCGCTATTGGAATGGGACGATGAAACCCAACGTTACCATGCCATGCACCACCCCTTTACCTCCCCCAAAAAGGAGGATCTTGAGCTATTGGATACCGATCCATCAAAAGTAATGGCCAACGCTTATGACCTGGTATTGAATGGAAACGAAATAGGAGGAGGGTCAATCAGGATACACGATACTGCCATGCAAAAAAAAATGTTCGGTTTGCTGGGGTTCACGGAAAAAGAAGCCCAAGAGCAATTTGGGTTCCTAATGGATGCGTTTCAATACGGAGCTCCCCCTCATGGTGGAATCGCTCTGGGACTGGATCGATTGGTAGCAATACTTGGGGGTAGTGAAATCATTAAAGATTTTATAGCCTTCCCCAAAAACAACAACGGAAGAGATATGATGATCGACGCACCATCAACATTGGAGGAGGCTCAATTGCAAGAATTGTATCTCAATTTACTCCCTAAAGACCCTTTACAATAAAAAATTGTAGTTGAAATAGCTTCCCTTATATGAAATATTTTTTGAGAATTTTGTTTTTGGGCATTCTGATCAGCTTAGCTTATGGATTTTACATCAATTCTTCAGGCAATACCCACTTGGGCAACAAGATCATAGGCTTTACTGTATTGTCGGCTTCTTTTGTATTTATGCCTATTTTTTTGGTCTATCGATGGAAAGGAAAACGATTAAAAGATTACACTTTATCAAAGGAAAATATGGACAAACTTAGAAATTTGCAACAAAAAAAATGATCTGATAATGCTTACCCGCACAAGAAATTGTAACTTGCACAAAATTTTAAATTAATATATGACTGGTACAGTTAAATTCTTTAATGGATCCAAAGGTTATGGATTTATTACCAATGACGAAACTTCCGAGGATGTTTTTGTTCACGTTTCTGCCCTTGATGGGCTAACACTCCAAGAGGGTGATAAAGTTGAATATGTAGAAGAAGAAGGAAAAAAAGGGAAGCAAGCTTCGCAAATTTCCCTGTTATAATATACATTACGACTGCATAAAAAAAGCCTCTGTAAGGGAGGCTTTTTTTATGCTCTTTTTTTATCAAAAAAATCATTTAAGAGTCTCTGTGCATCATCTCCCATTATGCCTCCGTGTACAGCTGCCTTTGGGTGTGGGTTCAAGTGGGCTTGCCGATACCCCCATTTGGAATCATGCGCTGCAAATACAATTCTACTCAATTTAGACCAATAGATCGCACCCATACACATGACGCAGGGCTCCAAAGTGACATAAAGGGTACAATCTGATAGATACTTACCATTTAGAAAATTGGCTGCAGCGGTAATAACCTGCATTTCAGCGTGAGCCGTCACATCGTTTAATCGCTCCGTCAAATTATGAGCCCGTGCAATGATTCTATTGTCGATAACAACTACAGCCCCCACTGGGACTTCATCTGCATCATATGCTTTTTGGGCCTCGACCAAGGCTTGTTTCATAAAATAATTGTCGTCAAACATTTCCACAGGGTGAAAATACAAAACCCCATCAGGGAGTACAAGCGAAACTTTATCTTTGTAACTTAAGCCATTCATAAATTCACCTATCAATGAGCGGAAAAAAAAGACTCTTTCTTTTTGATGCCTTCGCACTAATTTTTAGAGGCTATTACGCCTTTATAAAAAACCCCCGTATCAACTCCAAAGGGATGGATACCTCAGCCATTATGGGTTTTATGAATTCGCTTTTGGATGTCATCAAACGTGAAAAACCCGACCACTTAGCGGTGTGTTTTGACAAAGGAGGCTCCCAAGAACGTACCAAAATATTTGCGGAGTATAAGGCCAATCGAGATGAAACTCCAGAAGCGATTATTATAGCAGTTCCTTATATCCAAAAAATACTTGAAGCCATGCATATTCCAGTGGTGGTCAAAGAAGGATTCGAAGCCGATGATATTATCGGAACCCTGGCCAAGCAAGCCGAAAAAGAGGATTATACGACCTTTATGGTGACCCCAGATAAAGATTTTGCACAACTAGTTTCGGAAAATATATTTATTTACCGCCCTGCTCGAATGGGCAATGGAATAGAAATTTGGGGAGTGCCCGAAGTACAAGAAAAGTTTGAAATTGAGCGGCCAGATCAAGTAATTGATTATCTGGGCATGATGGGTGATAGTGTAGATAACATCCCCGGACTGCCTGGAGTAGGAGATAAAACTGCCAAAAAATTCCTCAAAACGTTTGGCAGCATGGAAAACCTTTTAGACAATCTTGATCAGGTGCAGGGCAAACTCAAAGAAAAAATTGAAGCAAATAAGGACATGGGTATACTGTCTAAAAAACTGGCGACCATCATCACCGATGTTCCGGTTCAATTCAATGCAAAAGATTACGAACTTTCTGGCCCCGATATGGAAGCCGCCAACATCATTTTTGAGGAATTAGAATTCAGAAGAATACAAGAAAACTTTAGAAAGATTTTCGCCCTCAGGATCGAGTCTGACCCAACCACTTCGGCTTCTGATACCAATGCCCCAAAAAGTACGCCAGGATCTTCGGCTCAGTTTAATCTTTTTAATCCCCCTCCTGGTCAAGGAACTGAAGTTAGTGAGTCCTCCCGGGACAGCCAGCAGTCCGTGAGCCACAAATACCAGTGGGTAAATAGTGCTGCGGGAAGATCACTACTGTTGGAAAAACTACTACGACAAAACAGTGTATGTTTTGATACGGAAACCACTGGATTGAATGCCCTACAAGCGGAGTTGGTAGGTGTTGCTTTTAGTTGGGAACAAAAAAAAGGATACTATCTTGCACTACCCGAAGACAGAGCAGCTGCTCAACACATTATAGAAACGTTCAGACCCTTTTTTGAAAATGATCAAATAGAGAAAATTGGGCATAACCTCAAGTATGATTTAAAAATCCTATTAAAATATGAAATCAGGGTTGAAGGACCAATATACGATACAATGATCGCACACTACTTGATCAATCCCGATATGCGACATAATATGAATATATTAGCAGAGACTTACTTGAATTACAGCCCACAATCCATAACCGAATTGATTGGTAAAAAAGGGAAAAGTCAAGGCAGTATGCGCGATGTACCTTTGGATCAACAAACCCAATATGCAGTCGAAGATGCCGACATTACCCTCCAGCTCAAATATCATTTTGAAAAGGAACTGGCGGAAGCCCACACCACTAAGCTGTTTAAAAAAGTGGAACTTCCTTTGGTACAGGTATTAACGGAAATGGAAGTAGAGGGGATAAATCTGAATGTAGGGTTCCTAAATGAATTGTCAAAAACCCTAACCGCTGATATTGCAGTATTGGAAAAAAATATTTTTGAGGAAGTTGGAGAAACTTTCAACATCGCATCCCCAAGGCAGTTGGGCGCGATACTGTTTGAAAAACTCAAGCTGGTGAACAAACCAAAAAAGACAAAAACAGGACAGTATTCTACTGCAGAAGACATCCTTTCTTATTTAGCAAAAGAGCACCCCATTGTAGCTATGATATTGGAATGGCGCTCCCTTCAAAAATTGGAAAATACCTATGTATCGGCACTGCCAAACGACCTCAATCCTGATACCCAAAGGATACATACAGTCTATAACCAAGCGGTAGCCGCTACGGGCCGATTGAGTAGTAACAATCCCAACCTACAAAATATACCAATTCGTACCCGCATAGGTCAGGAAGTCCGTAAGGCATTTATACCCCGTGATAACAACCACATCCTTATGGCAGCGGATTACTCACAGATAGAATTGCGCATTATCGCCGCATTGAGTAAGGACCCCGCCATGGTAAAAGCCTTTCAAAATAATGAAGACATTCACGCCGCTACTGCCGCTAAAGTATTTGATGTGCCTCTAGATGAAGTGACCCGCGAGCAAAGGATCAATGCCAAAACTGTGAACTTTGGGATTGTATATGGTGTTTCTGCCTTTGGGTTAAGCCAGCAAACCAACCTCAACCGCAGTGAGTCCAAAGAACTGATCGACACCTATTACGAGAGTTACCCCCAACTGAAACAATACATCTCTGACCAAGTGAACTTTGCTCGAGAACACGGATATGTGGCCACGATCTTGGGTCGTCGTCGCTACCTAAAAGACATAAACTCCCAAAACGCTGTGGTAAGGGGTGCCGCCGAACGGAATGCCGTAAATGCCCCCATTCAAGGGAGTGCAGCGGATATCATTAAACTGGCGATGATACAAATTCACCAGAAAATAAAAAGCGAAAATTGGAAATCCAAAATGATACTTCAAGTACACGATGAATTGGTTTTTGACGTACTTAAAAGTGAAAAAGAAGGCTTTGAAAAGATGGTAAAAACAGAAATGGAAAAAGCTTTTGATATTGGATTGCCTCTTTTGGTGGATATGGGTTTTGGAGCAAATTGGTTGGAGGCGCATTGATATTAAGTTGATTTTTTAAGTATGGGAGTAGGCTTTCAAAATGTTCAATAGAGTTTAAATAAAATGAAGGTCGAGTCTAATAATCATAAAAAGTTTTAAGAAATTTAGATTATAATTTTAGAATAGATTTTAGATCTGTTAATCTACTAAAATGTAAAATCACATTAAGTCAAATAATTCCTCAATGAAATTCCCCAATTCATCCATACTATAATATCTAATGGTTGATGATGGTGTCAAATAAGCTAAACAATTCATCAAATTTATTCATAAAACCCATAACATTATTAAGTAACCCCAGCTGGATCCACCAACGGTCATATATGATTTGTCTTATTTAATATATTTTAGCAAATCCTTCAGCACATGATTACAGCAATCCACCCTCAGAAATGATTAGCATATTTTGGTATTTTTGCTGATTTTCTTCAATCGCTTGGCCATAAGTGAAATGGTCCATAAGTCAAGCTAATAGAGACCCAAATAGGTAAGTTAGTAAGTTCATTTTGACCCTCCACACCCTTAGAAATCGAGTTGGAGTTTAAACAGAGTATTAGAGTCAATTGTCTTTTTGGCATCCAAATCATAGCAAATTAATTTTTTTGGCGATTCCCTTTTTAGTTAATCAGGTATCAAAAAACAGCAGTTTTACAATAAAAAAGGTAAAATATTTTTACAAAGAACGGAATAATTGTAGATTTGCACCCCTAATTAATAGGGTTTAGACCAAACACTCGTGGATACACTAAATTATAAAACTATTTCAGCCAATGCAAATACTGTAGATAAGCAGTGGATATTGATTGATGCTGATAGCGTTCCCCTAGGAAGGGTTGCCTCTATTGTGGCGATTCACATCCGTGGCAAACACAAAACAAATTTCACGCCGCATGTTGATTGTGGAGACAACGTAATTGTGATCAATGCGGAAAAAGTTAGTCTATCTGGAAACAAATGGAAGCAAAAACAATACATTCGTCACACAGGTTATCCTGGTGGACAGAGGTCTCTCAGCGCAGAGCAGTTGACTGCAAAAGGTCCAGAGCGTTTGATTGAAAATGCTGTTAGGGGGATGTTACCCAAAAATAAATTGGGAGCTGCTTTGTTCAAAAACCTTAAAGTTTTTGTTGGAAGCGAACATAAACACGATGCTCAAAAGCCCAAAACCATTAATATCAAAGAACATATATAAATGGAAGTCATTCATACAATCGGTAGAAGAAAAACCTCTGTTGCCCGTCTTTATGTATCAAAAGGAAAAGGATCTATAACGGTCAATAAGAAAAACTACAATGAGTTTTTCACCACTGCTACTTTACAATACAAAATTACCCAACCTCTTGCATTGACTGGAAACCAAGCAAATTATGCTCTAACGGTTACTGTGAAAGGTGGAGGCTACAACGGTCAAGCAGAAGCAGTTAGACTTGCAATTTCTAGAGCATTGTGCAAAATCGACGAAGAAAACCGTAGTGTTTTAAAGTCAGAAGGCCTATTAACGCGTGACCCCAGAATGGTAGAACGTAAAAAGTTTGGCCAGAAAAAAGCAAGGAAAAAACATCAATTCTCTAAACGTTAATATAATAGTAAGAGATGATAAGTTCATTCATTTAATTAAAACCTGTCGCTTGAACCGCTATGGCGGAATCAGTTTAGCATCTAAATAGACCTTAAGGTTTATTGCTACTATTTATAGAAAGTAAACTTAAACTATGGCACAAACAAATGTAAAAGACCTGCTCTCTGCAGGCGTCCATTTTGGACACCTTACCCGAAAATGGAATCCCAACATGGCTCCCTACATCTATATGGAGCGCAATGGAATCCACATAATTAGTCTATATAAAACAGTGGCTAAAATTGAAGAAGCCTCTGAAGCTTTGAAAAAAATTGCTGCATCTGGCAGAAAAATTCTTTTTGTAGCTACCAAAAAACAAGCAAAGGACATTGTATCTAAATCGGCACAACAGGTAAAAATGCCCTACATCACTGAGCGATGGCCCGGAGGAATGTTGACCAATTTTGTCACCATCCGAAAAGCTGTTAAAAAAATGGGTGCCATCGACCGAATGAAAAAAGAGGGTACTTTTGAAACACTTTCAAAAAAGGAAAAACTTCAGGTTGACCGATTGAGAGCAAAGTTGGAAAAAAACTTAGGCTCAATTAACGATATGACACGATTACCAGGGGCTCTTTTTGTAGTAGATATCAAAAGAGAACACATTGCTATCAAAGAAGCGAAAAAGTTAAAAATTCCAATTTTTGCGATGGTGGACACCAATTCTGATCCCAGAGAGGTTGACTTTGTAATCCCTGCTAATGATGATGCTACCAAGTCTATTGATAAAATTATGACTTTGGTGGTCGATGCAGTCCAAGGAGGGCTTCAAGAACGCAAAAACGAAAAAGAAGCCCAAGAGCAAGCTCAAACTGAAGGAGCAGCTGAAATGGATAATATTGAAGCTACTACTAAAATAAAAGTTGAGGAAACTCCTTCAGTTGAGAAATCCAAAGAAGAAGCTTCAGCTCCAGAGACTCTTGAACCCAGTGACGAAGGTGCTGCAGATAGTGAAAAAGAATAAATAACCATTATAGATTTAAGCATGAAAGTTACAGCAGCAGAAGTTAATCAACTCCGAAAGACTACAGGAGCTGGCATTATGGATTGTAAAAAAGCATTGGTTGATGCAGAAGGAGACTTTGATAAAGCGATAGATAATCTAAGAAAAAAAGGCCAAAAGGTGGCGGCCAATCGTGCCGATAGGGTCTCTTCTGAAGGGGCGGCCTTGGCTAAAGTAAATACCGATCAGACAGCCGGTGTGTTGGTATCGGTAAACTGTGAGACTGATTTTGTCGCTAAAAACGATTCTTATTTAGAACTGGCGCAAGGTTTGGCAGATCACGCACTAGGCTTTGATACCAAAGATGCTTTCTTGTCAAGTACATTTCAAGGGATGACCGTAGCCGAAAAATTAACAGAACAGACTGGAGTTATTGGTGAAAAAATTGAAATTGGAGGTTTCAATAAACTCACTGCCCCTTATGTAGGATCATATATCCATGCAGGTAATAAAATTGCTACCCTAGTAGGGCTTTCTGGCATAGTAGATAATGCTGCCGAAATTGCAAAAAATGTAGCCATGCAAGTGGCTGCCATGAATCCCATTGCACTTAATGAAACGGGTGTAGATTCTAGCGTTGTGAAAAAAGAAATTGAGATTGCCAAAGACCAATTGAGACAAGAAGGTAAACCTGAAGCCATGTTAGATAATATTGCCACCGGAAAAATCAAGCGATTTTTTAAGGACAACACCCTAATCAATCAAACCTTTATCAAAGATAGTAAGATTTCTGTAGCCGATTACGTTAAATCAGCTCACGCAGATTTGGTCATTACAGGTTTTGAACGTGTTGCTTTGGGTTAAAAACCGACTAAACTAAATAATAAAGCATTTGCCTTTGAAGGTGCTTTTTTTTGAAAAAAGTTAACTTGGTAGAAATGGAAAATACAGAAAAAAGGTGCTCTTGGTGTATCGGGGACATTTTGTACGAAAACTATCACGATCAAGAATGGGGAGTGCCTGTTTATGAAGATCATAAATTATTTGAGTACTTGACTCTTGAAACTTTTCAAGCTGGAATTAGTTGGATCACCATCTTAAGGAAAAGGGAAAATTTTAGAATCGCTTTTGATTTATTTGATTTTGAAAAAGTGGCCCAATACGATGAGAGAAAGATATTGTCATTGCTCAACAATAAGGGTATTATTAGAAACTATAAAAAAATCAAAGCATCGGTAAATAACGCTTTAATCTTTATTAAAATCCGTGAAAAGTACGGTTCTTTTTCAAAATACATCTGGAATTTTGTGGGTGGAAAACCGCAACAAAATGGTTTTATAAATATGGAAGAAATTCCTGCCAAAAACCCTTTATCTAAATTGATAAGTAAAGATTTAAAACAAAAGGGTTTTCAGTTTATAGGCCCCACTGTGGTTTACGCCTTTATGCAAGCTACGGGTATGGTCAATGACCATTTGAAAGATTGCCCCCGATTCAATGAAATACAGAAATAATTCAGAAGGGCAGGTCGTCATCTAGTCCATCAGAGGTATCATCTGCAGATTCGAATGCTGGAGGGGGAGGCATGTTAGGCATCTCAGAATTTGATTCTCTTGTAATAGCTTCTATACGCCACCCTTGTATAGAGTTAAAATATTTGGTCTCTCCCTGTGGGTTGACCCATTCACGTCCCTTGAGATTGATCCCTATTTTTACATTTTGACCCATCTGAAAGGCATTGAGTAAGTCACATTTATCTTGAATAAACTCTACCATAATGTGTTGGGGGTATTGTTCCTCTGTTGTGATTACAACCTCTCTTTTTCTGAAGCCGTTATTGCCATAAGTTTTGGTTTCGTCCAACCATTTTATTTTTCCAGATACCTCCATATTGTGAATTTTGATACTTTAACAAATTTATAAAAAGTTTCGTGTGCATAATGGCGAAATGTTTTTCTTTTATTTGCATATCTTAGCTTTATCTAATACTGCAATGAGGTGTTGGCTTTCGTCAAAAAAAATAAGAATAATAGTTGGCTTCTCGTAGCCTTT
Organism: uncultured Bacteroidota bacterium; assembly: GCA_902609035.1. The sequence goes on along the minus strand of CACLQG010000018.1, from coordinate 1,869 downwards.
TTTATCGTTGCATTAATTTTGTGGAATACCAATATCCTATTTCAAAATCTTAAAAAAGAGGAGCGTACCAAAATGGAGTTGTGGGGTATGGCCCAACAGGAGCTGATCGAAAATAGTACTGTGAACAACCTTACCTTTCAAGTGCTTCAGCAAACTTGGATCAATCCCATGATTCAAGTAGATGAGGAGGGTATAATCATAGGGCATAAAAATATTGACTGGAATCCTTTAACTGAGGATTCAGTGGTGATATATAATCAATTGGAAAGGATTAAAAGAGAAAACCAACCGATTTTGATAAGTTACCAAGATAGTCTTTCCAACATCAATCAAAAATTATATTACGGAGACTCTGTACTTCTGAAAAAACTTCAATATTACCCACTTGCCTTGTTGCTGATTATTTTCCTTTTTGGAGCGGTCTTATACTTTGTTTTCAAAACCTCCAAAATTTCAGAGCAAAACAGACTTTGGGCAGCTATGGCAAAAGAAACAGCCCACCAGATTGGGACTCCTCTAACCTCTATGATCGGTTGGATCACCTTACTTAAAGAAAAGGAAAAAAGTGATCCTTTGGATGAAATGGAAAAAGACATCGAGCGGCTACAAGTCATTACTGACCGATTCTCTAAGGTAGGCTCACTGCCAGAGTTGCAAAGGGCGGATGTAGTAAGCGAAACTCATAAAACCATTGAATATTTGGAGAAACGGAGCTCAGATTTAATTACGTTTAACAGTGAACTCCCCAAAAAGAAAATATTGCTCCCTTTGAATACTCAACTTTTTAGCTGGACGCTAGAAAATTTAATCAAAAACGGTATTGATGCTATGAAAGGGAAAGGAAAAATTACGCTCCGATTTTTCGAATGGCCTCAATCTGTAAGTATTGAGATCAGCGATACAGGTTCAGGAATCAAAAAAGAACACTTTAAGAAGATTTTTAGCCCTGGATTTACCTCTAAAAAACGCGGGTGGGGTCTAGGCCTCTCTTTGGCCAAAAGAATAATTAAGGACTACCACAAGGGGAAAATAAGTGTAAAATCTTCTGATTTGGGAAAAAAAACTACTTTCGAAATCGTTTTAAAGAAATAGTGCTAGAGATATTCCTGAATTTTTGTCGCAGTAGCTGCAAACTCATCAGGGGTAGGATTTACCTTTTTTAGGAATGTGGCGTCTTGCATTGTATTAAGGGGAATCAAATGAACGTGAACATGCGGAACTTCCAGCCCGATAATACTCATCCCTACTCTTTTACAAGGAATGGCTTTCTGTACCGCTACCGCCACTTTTCTGGAAAATTGCATCAGATAGTTGTAATCTTGCTCTGAAAGATCAAAGATTTTGTCCACCTCTTTTTTGATAACACATAGGGTATGCCCCACTGTATTAGGGTTTATGTCCAAAAAAGCATAGCAGTTTTCATCTTCGTGAACTTTATAGCAGGGTATTTCGCCGGCAATGATTTTTGAAAAAATGCTTGGCATTTCTAATCGCGGCTAATGGAAATAATTTCCAATTCAATGGTCCCGTTGGGAACGCTGATTTCAGCAATTTCTCCTTCTTTTTTCCCCAATAGACCTTTTCCTATGGGAGAATCAACGGATATTTTACCTGTTTTTAGGTCGGCTTCACTTTGTGCAACTAGTTTGTATTTCATTTTGGCGCCGTTACTCTTGTTTTTTACCTCTACCGTGGAATGAACTAATGCCTTAGACGTGTCAAGCTGGGATTCATCAATGAGACGGGCATTGGATAAGGTGGCCTCCATTTTTGAAATTTGTAACTCCAAAAGGCCTTGTGACTCTTTGGCAGCATCGTACTCCGCATTTTCACTAAGATCTCCTTTATCTCGTGCTTCGGCAATGGCCT
>CACLQG010000017.1 GCA_902609035.1 uncultured Bacteroidota bacterium | reverse complement strand
ATTGAAATCCTACGATGGGAGTAGCTGCAAAGACCCATCGAATGGCTGCAGGTGTTTTTTCCAATACCAGAGGATCATTGGTGAAAACCACTCCAATAGTGTCTGAAAATAAATTGATCATAAGAAAAACCAAAGTAGCCAAGCCGGTGGCGTAAAGTACGGCGGTTCGGATGACTTGTTCCACTCTCTTTTTATTATCCGCACCATAATTAAAACCTGCAATAGGAACAAACCCTTGGGTAATTCCCAATACGGGAAAAAGAGAGAACATCAAAAGTCTACTAATTATGGCGTAAACGGCAACTGCCGATTCCCCACCCAAGCTAAACAATAAATTGTTCACTAACAAAACCGATAGACTGACCACTCCTTGCCTTATTAAAGTAACGGAACCCAAAGCGCATATCTCTTTGGTAATTCCTAAATCCAATTTCAAATCACTGATCTTAAGGTGTAATTCTGACTTTTTGGATTTAAAAAAAAATATTATGTAAAAGGCACACACAGCATAAGATAAGGTAGTTGCCCATGCGGCTCCATACATTCCAAAATCAAATATATAAATCAATACATAGTCCAAAATGAGATTGGAAATAGAAGGGAGCATCATTGCATACATTGCATTTTTGGGTTTACCCACTGAACGAATTACATTGTTTCCCATCATACAGTAGCCCAAAATAGGAACACCATAAAGAACGATAGTGTAGTATATTTTGGCGGGTTTAAAAAGGGCCCCTTTACCTCCAAAAGCAGGAATAATCCCTTCGATAAAAATCAAACCAAATAGAACAAAACCAATGGTCAGTGAAAATGTCAAAACAATTTGATTCCCGAATGTTTTTGTGGCCTTTTCTAAATTATTTTTACCTAGTGATCTTGAGATAAGGGATCCGCCTCCCAAACCTATTGCCATTCCCAGTGCAGCAATAAAAAATGAAACGGGTAAAACTACATTGATGGCAGCAATGGCATTGGAACCTATCCATTGTCCAACAAAAATGGTGTCAATGAGAACATTTAGAGACATGACCAGAATCCCAATAGAGGCAGGCACTGCTTGTTTGATGAGTAACTGAGGTATGGGTTGAGTGCCAAAAGATGCCGATCCGCTGTTCATGAAGTGTTAGCGATTTCCGCTTTGGCCCATTGGTCAATCCAGCGGCTCACAACATTTACCCAGTCTGACCTTGCGTTAATACATGGGATTACATGAAGCTCTTGTCCTCCCTTATCTTCAAAATCTTCTACGGCTTCCATACCAATTTCTTCTAGGGTTTCGAGACAATCGGAAACAAATGCGGGGGTTACAATGGCCATATTTTTCATTCCTTTTTTTGCAAATCGAGCTACCGTTTGATCGGTGTAGGGTTGTAGCCATGGGTCTAAACCCAATCGTGATTGGAAACTGGTGGAGTAAGTCCCTTCCTTTAGTTCTAGATACTCCGCTACTTTTCGTGTAGTCTCATAACACTGATGGCGGTAGCAATATTGATGAGCTTCTGATGCATTATGACAACAACTCTTATCTATCTTACAATGGGACTTGGTTATATCAGACTTTCGAATATGACGCTCGGGGACCCCATGATAGGAGAATAGTAAATGTTCCCATTTCTTATCTCTTAAATCCTCTTCTATACTTTGGGAAAGTACTTTTAAATAATCTGGGTGGTTGTAGAATGGAGGCAAGATCGTAAATTCTATGTCTGGATATTTTTCATTTCTGATTTTTTCCGCCTGTACCAAAATCGTTTCTGTAGTTGCCATAGCAAATTGAGGATATAGAGGGAATAACATGATTTCGTCTACCCCTTGAGCGACCAGTTCTTTGATACCTAGTTCAATTGAGGGGGAGCCATATCTCATTGCCAAACTAATACGAACTGATACCTTTTTTTGGACCGCCTCTTGTAATCTTTTGGACAAAACAATTAAGGGTGAACCTTCCTCCCACCATATTTTTTTATAGGCTTTGGCAGACTTCCTAGGTCGGGTATTCAATATGATACCTTTTACCAAAAAAGTTCGCAATGGTTTTGGCAAGTCAACTACTCGTTCATCCATAAGGAACTCACCTAAATATTTTCTTACATCTTTTGGGTTGGGGCTGTCTGGAGATCCCAGATTTACCAATAGCACACCTTTCATCTGCAATTTTTTACGAAGATAATGACATTAAATATTTTTTGGGAGTCGTCCCAAATTTCTTTTTGAAGGCGGCTATAAAATGGCTGGAAGTGCTATAGCCAAGCTTTATACTGATCTCGTTGATGTTGTGTTGTCTGGAGTTGAGCATGCTCCGCGCTTCATTCATTTTGTGATCCAACAAATAACCGTAAACAGTATCCCCATAGATTTGCTTAAAACCTTCTTTTAGTTTTTTCACATTAAGTCCAATTTCGGTAGAAAGCGCCTGTAAGGTAGGCGGCTCTGTCATCTGACTTAAAATTATCTCTTTGGCCTTTCGGATTTTTCTTACATTTTCTTCATCCACCAAAAAAGGACATTGTTCTGTATCAGCATCTTCGCTTTTATTGAAGAATATACTCAAAAGTTCATAAACCTTTCCCTTCAAGTAGAGTGCCTGAATACTCTCGTGAACTTTAGTCTCCATTATTTGACTCAATACCACACTCATTGCGGGACTTATCGGTAGGGTATCATAATATTTTTTGGTGTTGTTTTCTGGACTTAGGAAATGAATGTGGTCAGCGTCCTCACTAAAAAGACCGTGGAATTTTTTGATGGAAATCAACAGGCTTACTAATGCTGAATCTGGGGCCAAATTTAAATCAATAGGAAGGTCTCTCTGAGGGTTATACAATAGGTTGATGTTTTTAGATATTAAGGGCAGTTGATAATTCCCGCCATTGAATTCAAAAGTACCAGAGCCATTTTGACAAAAATGAAACTGTATGAATTCTTTACTGACGGGCTCTTCATACCTTTTTATCTTATCCTGTTCGTTTTTGAATATCAAAATATAAAAACCGCTTTCTATGATTGTTTTTTTCATTGTCCCGCTATCGTTGTTTTAACAAAATTGTTATTTAGAATAATTCTAATTAATTTGATCATAATCCATTCAAAATTATTATATTTATTGGTATTTAAAAAAAAATAAAACAAAAAACCTTCTTGGTTATTAATAGTTCCTCTGGCGTTGTTTTTGAAGTAATCCTCTTTTTAATTTTGTTCTAGGAATTTAGACCAGACTTTTGAGACATACCATTCAATATTGTGTTGTTGGCTTAAGCTACAAGAATGCTGACCTTACAACTCGTGGATATTTCAGTTTAAACAAAAAGCAAATTGAACACCTACTAATGCAAGCCAAGGCCGATGGGCTAGATGAGTTAATGGTTATCTCCACTTGTAATAGAACAGAATTAATGGGATTCGTTGATGAACCCAAAAAATTCATTGATTATTTGTGTACTTTCTCAGGCGGCGATGAGTCACTTTTTTTAGAAAAAGGTTATGTGTTGAGTGATCGAAAAGCATTGAATCATGTTTTTCGTGTTGGCTGTGGTTTGGAAAGTCAAATTATTGGCGATTTTGAAATCATTGGCCAAATGAAAAAAAGTTTTCAAAATTCCAAGGACCATCAAATTGTTAATGGTTTCTCTGAGCGACTGATCAATGCTGTCATACAGGCCAGCAAACGTATTAAAACTGAAACAGATTTGTCCTCTGGAGCTACCTCTGTATCTTTTGCATCGGTACACTACATCTTGGAGCATGTAAAAGAAGTTTCTCAAAAAAAAATATTGTTATTCGGTACAGGAAAAATTGGTAGAAACACCTGTGAAAACCTGATTAAGCATACTCAGAATAATCTAATTACCCTTGTTAATCGGTCTCAAGAAAATGCCCAACGTGTAGCGGGAAAATTTAATTTGGTGGTAAAAAATATCAATAATTTAAAAACCGAAATTAATTATTCAGACATCATGATTGTCGCTACCGGTGCTAAAGACCTTACCGTTGACGCTTCTTTTGTGCCAAGGGATAAACCTTTACTAATATTGGATTTATCTCTTCCCTCAAATGTGGATCCAAAATTAAGTGATCAAGAAAATATTACTCTGGTTAACTTGGATGAGCTATCCCAGTTGACCAACGCTACCCTCAAAAAGAGAGGAAAGTTTATTCCCCAAGCCAACGAGATACTCCATCAAGTTGAAGCTGAATTTTTGCAGTGGGTTGACCACAGAAAATTTGCCCCCACCCTAAATGCCTTAAAGCAAAAACTGCTTGATGGTCAACAAAAAGAACAGGGTGAGGTGCAAGAATTCTCACAAATTGTATACCGGCTCACTGGAAAAATAGCCAGTTACTTAAAAGAAAACCCTTCCAAAGCTGATCAAACCATGGCACTACTCCAAAATGTTTATCAATTGGATTCAAAGTTAGATGTTTGATCAAACCCTTCGCATTGGGACCCGGGACAGTCAATTGGCCCTATGGCAAGCCCATAAGGTAGTTGATCTACTAGAAGCGAGCCATATCAACACTCAAATGATAGCCACTAAAAGTGTTGGGGATCTAAACCATAACCAACCGATTTATGCGATGGGGATTCAAGGGGTATTTACCAAGGCTCTGGACATTGCTCTCCTCGAAAATCGAGTTGATATTGCAGTTCATAGTCTCAAGGATGTACCCACTCAACTACCCGATGGACTTCTGCTCGCCGCTGTTCTCGAGCGAGGTAGCGCAGGAGATATTTTGATACAAACAAATAAGTTTGATTTGGAATCCTGCTCAACTATAGCCACTGGCAGTTTGAGGCGAAAAGCCCAATGGTTGCATCGTTACCCCAACCACCATATGGTTGATTTACGGGGCAATGTGCAAACGCGAATGGATAAATTATTTTCTAGCAATTGGGAAGGGGCTATTTTTGCTAAAGCTGGGTTGGAAAGAGCTGAACTCTTAGGCGCGTATTACAAAGAGTTGGATTGGATGATTCCTGCACCTGCACAAGGGGCTATTGGTGTTGTCTGCAGAACCAGTGATTTTTCATTTATTGAGCAATTGCAAAAAATCAACCATCAGCCTACTCAAACCTGTGTTGCTATCGAAAGGGACTTTCTGCGCACACTAGAGGGGGGATGTACTGCACCTATTGGAGCTCACGCTTTTTTCCTTCAAGACAAAATTCACTTCAAGGGTGGTGTTTTTTCCTTGGATGGACGAAACGCTGTAATTACCCAAAAAGAGGAAGATTTATCTGCTAACGAAAACTTAGCTTTCGAGGCTGCTCATGAAGTCCTGTCCAAGGGAGGGGATAAAATTATGGAGACCATTAAATGTGGTAAAGGATGAGATTGCTCTCTACTAAAATATTACCCAAAGACTTTAGAGATCTTTTGCTTATGCATCAATTCAGTTTGGTAGAACAATCTTTTATAAAAATTACCCCTCTCGAAAATCCTAAAATTGATACTATTTTTGATGCTTTAATTTTCACCAGTAAAAATGCAGTTGAAATGGTTTTCTCTTCCCCAAAAATCATAAAAATGATTGAGGGAAAAGTAGCCTATTGTGTTGGGAAAAAAACGGCAATGCTGTTGGACGAAAATGGTCAAAAAGTACTCAAAATTGTTAAAAATTCGTCAGAATTGGCTCTTTTTTTGTCAAAAAATAACAAATATCAGTCATTTTCGTATTTCTGCGGAAAGCTAAGAATTCCTGATTTGGAGAATATATTGTCCGCCAACGGGATTAAAATTCAACCTATCGAAGTTTATGATACTCAATTGAAAAATCAACGGGTAAAAGGTCATTTTGATGGGATTCTTTTTTTCAGTCCAAGTGGTGTGCGGGGCTATGCGCAGAGCAACGGATTTGAAAATACCCATAGTTTTTGTTTGGGACCTTCTACCGCAAAAGAAGTAGCATTGTATACTGACGACTATACCATTGCAAAGGAACCCAACGAATCCCAACTTTTACTATCAATAAAAAATCACATTACCCTCCATGAAGAATGAATTGTTAATCCAAGCATTAAAAGGAGAGACCGTAGATCGCCCTCCTGTGTGGATGATGCGTCAGGCAGGCCGTTACCTTCCTGATTTTATCAAGTTGAAGGAGAAATACGATTTCTTTACTCGCTGTCAGACCCCTGAACTGGCTACAGAAATTACCCTTATGTCCATTGATCAGATGGGTGTAGATGCTGCAATTATTTTTAGTGATATTTTGGTGGTGCTACAGGCGATGAATATTGAAGTGGAGATGCACGACGGTATTGGACCGTACCTACCTCAACCCATTAATAACAAAGCAACATTGGATCAAGTGATCCTTCCAGATGTAGAGGAGCATTTGGATTATGTTTTTGAGGCGGTAAAGATGACCAAAATTGAACTCAATGACAGGGTGCCTTTAATTGGTTTTGCAGGTGCTCCGTGGACCCTACTATGCTATGCTGTGCAGGGGCAAGGCTCAAAAAACTTTCACCATGCCAAGGCTTTTTGTTTTCAAGAGCCTGAAATGGCGAAAGAACTATTACAAAGAATTACTACCACTACCATTGCCTATCTGAGAGAAAAGGTAAAAGCGGGAGCCGATGTTATCCAGCTGTTTGATTCATGGGGAGGGCTCCTCTCTCCCTCAGACTATAAGGAGTTTTCATGGCCTTATTTACTGCAAATTGTAAACGCTTTGAGTGGCTCTGCTCCTGTCATTGTCTTTGGAAAAGGCTGTTGGTTTGCCTTACAAGAAATGGCAAAATCTGGTGCATCGGCCCTGGGGATTGATTGGACCTGTTCGGCCCGCAACGCAAGATATCTTTCTGGTGGTAAGATCACTCTACAGGGAAATTTTGATCCCTCTCGTTTGCTCTCTCCAATTCCAGAAATCAAATCACAAGTCAAACAAATGATCAATTCATTTGGAAAAGACTGCTATATCGTCAACTTAGGTCATGGCATTCTACCCAATACCCCCGTAGATCATGCTAAAGCTTTTGTGGACGCGGTAAAAGAGTATGAATCTTAATCCTTGAATACCACCATGAAAAAAAAATTTAATCGTTACATTGAAAATCTTCAAGACCGAATCATCCAAAAACTTACTGAAATTGATGGCAAGGGTGGATTCAAGGTAGATGATTGGGAACATTTAGATGGAGGTGGAGGGAGAACTAGAGTAATAGAAAATGGCGCTGTTTTTGAAAAAGGAGGGGTAAATATATCTGCCGTTCATGGTGAATTGCCAGATAGTATGAAAAATTATTTTAAGGTCAAGGAAGGAGATTTTTTTGCATGTGGCCTAAGTATGGTCTTACACCCCAAAAATCCTTTTGTTCCTACTGTCCACGCGAATTGGCGTTATTTTGAACTCTACAACAATAGGGGTGAATTACAAGATCAGTGGTTTGGTGGAGGGCAAGACCTCACCCCCTACTATTTGTTTGAGGAGGATGCACAGCATTTCCATCAAGTATGTAAAAAAGCCTGTGATGAACATGATAAGGAATTTTACCCAACCTACAAGAAACGCTGCGACGAATATTTTTGGAATGCCCACCGTGGAGAAGCCAGGGGAATAGGGGGATTATTTTTTGATTATTTAAGACCTGACGAACAGCGTTCAGCCGAAAATTGGTTTAGTTTTGTGACTGAAATAGGCGATAGTTTTTTGGATGCCTATGTTCCAATTGTTGAGAAAAGAAAAAATATAGAATATACAAAGGCGCATCGCGAATGGCAGGAAGTTAGGAGAGGGCGTTATGTAGAGTTTAATTTGATCCATGACAAAGGCACTCTTTTTGGGCTTAAAACCAAAGGTAGGATAGAAAGTATTTTGATGAGCCTTCCACCATTCGTTCAGTGGCGATATAATTATAAACCCGATCCTAAAAGCAAAGAGGAAGTACTGTTAAATGTACTTGAAAACCCTCAGGCTTGGGTATGAGATATTAAGAATATTATCTTTGCTTTATGTATCCTTATCAAAGAAACAGAAGACTTAGACAGAGCCAAGCTGTTAGGGCGTTGGTTAGTGAAAATCATTTGACGGTCAATGACCTGATGCTCCCCTTATTTGCAACTGAAGGGACTAATGTAAAAGAGCCTATTACTGCAATGCCTGGTTGTCACCGCTTTAGCTTGGATTTGTTAAAAGAAGAGCTCAAAGTCATATCGGATTTGGGAATCAAAGCCGTTTTGTTGTTTGTAAAGGTTGACAATGCCCTTAAAGATAATAAGGGAACAGAGGCATTAAATCCCGCTGGATTAATGCAAAGGGCAGTGCAAACCATAAAGGCGAATGTCCCCGAAATAGTGGTCATGACTGATGTGGCTTTGGATCCCTACTCCTCTTTTGGTCACGATGGTATTGTCGAAAAAGGAAAAATTACCAATGATACTACTGTGGAGGTTTTGTCACAAATAGCACTGAGTCATGCTCTTGCAGGTGCTGATTTCGTTGCACCGAGTGATATGATGGATGGTCGCATACTGAGCATAAGAACTACTTTGGAGCAAGAGGGATTGGTAGATACCGGTATTATGAGTTATAGTGCCAAATACGCATCTGCTTTTTATGGTCCTTTTCGTGAAGCTCTCAATTCTGCTCCAGGTTTTGGGGATAAAAAAACCTATCAAATGGACCCTGCCAATCGTTTGGAGGCAGTTACAGAAACCTTGAGGGATATAAATGAAGGCGCCGATATCGTAATGGTCAAACCCGGATTGGCCTACCTGGACGTCGTTAGAGAAATTCGAGACAAGGTTGAGGTTCCAATCGCAGGCTACCAAGTTAGCGGAGAATATGTCATGCTTAAAGCTGCGGCAGAAAAAGGATGGTTAGATCATGATTCTGTAATGATGGAACAATTGCTGGCGTTTAAGAGGGCAGGAGCCAACCTTATCGCCACTTATCACGCCAAAGAAGCCGCTCAATTACTACTTTAGAAATTCTAATTTCTAAAACAAAAAGTTAAAAACACCCTTTTTGTTAAATTTTACTCATCCAATGCTTATATATTTTTTGTTGATAAAATTCAAAAAGAACCCTAGACCACTTAAATATTTGATGGAAAATACAATCCAACAAATTCAAGAATATTTTCAAGTAAAGCGTCACGAATTTAATTTTCCAATTCGTATAAGAGGGACAGATTCTCATCTAAAGGTATGGAAGTTGCTTTCTCAGATTCCCTATGGAACTTCATTAACTTAAATTAAAATAAAAATAATAATATGGCAATGCTAAAATGGTCAGGGCGGTAGCTTTTGCCATTGTCAAAAACCCTATTTTATAGAAGTGAATTGTTGTCGTGTTATTGGAAGTGACAGATCCATAGTGGGCTACTTTGGGGGGTAGACTAATAAGCGCCGACTTTAAGAGCTTGAGGCTTTCCTAAATAATTTAGTGTAAATTAGTATATTAAAACAAATGAAAAAATTTCTGCTGCGTCTGGGTTTGACCCTTGCCATAGTGTTCTGCCTTCTCTACATTTCAAAGTACAACTATCTTTTGAGGGGGATCAATATAATTTATTTGACGGGACATACTACCGCCTACCTAGAAGATTACAAGAAATTTTCAAATGATACTGTATTAGCCTCAAGGTTCCCCCAACCATGGCCGTTGCACTATAAATACAACCATTTCGCCCCAAATAAGTCAATAGAGGACTATCATAAAGATCGAAAAACGGTAGCCTATTTAGTAATCAAAAATGACAGTATACTTTATGAAAAATATTATAATGGATATGGAACAGACTCCAAAAGTAATTCCTTCTCAGTGGTTAAAAGTGTCATTTCTGCCTTAATGGGTGTAGCAATTAATGAAGGGGCAATCCAAAGTTTGGATCAAAAAGTGGTGGATTTTATTCCTGAGCTCAAAGGGTCTTATGCCCAAGAGGTTACAGTAGGTGATCTGTCTAGTATGGCATCTGGGCAAGAATGGATTGAAGAATATTACAACCCTTTTTCGGTGACCTCTGCTTCCTATTTTGTAAAAGATTTGGACGCCCTAATCTTGGATCAACAGATCAACCAAAGACCAGGGGAATCCTTCCAGTATAAAAGCGGTACTACCCAATTGCTTGGAATGGTAATTAAAAAAGCTACAGGTAAAAGCCTAAGTGTTTATATGACTGAAAAATTATGGCAGCCCATGGGGGCCGAACATTCAGCACTTTGGCAATTGGACAGCTCAGAAAATGGTATGGAAAAAGCCTTTTGTTGTCTGGCAACCAATGCAAGGGACTTTGCTAGAATAGGAAAACTTTATAAAAATTATGGTCGATGGAATGGCACTCAACTATTGGACTCGGCTTTTATCGCTCGATCTATTCAACCAAGATTTGAGGAAGATCCTGAATACGGATATGGGTTGTGGCTAGATGAATTTCAAGACAAAAAAGTATTTATGATGCGTGGGCATCTCGGTCAATATGTGTTGGTCATACCCGAAGAAGATCTAATCATAGTGCGGTTGGGACACCTCAAAGACAAGGAAAAAGGGGGTAAGGGAAAAAATTCTGGCAGTGATCCTTTCACAAATGACATTTATGTTTACCTTGAAGCGGGATTGGAAATGATTAAAAATGTTTCAAAAAATTGATCTCAACAAAATTTTTTTTTGGACATCGAGAATGTTCCTGAGAAAGCAACTTTTGATTAACTTTCCAATACGGAAAAAAACTTTCTGCGACCAAAACACTATATAATAGGATTAAAGATCAAATCTCTGCCTCCTTTAACAAAACGTCAGGGATATTTGCAGTGTTAGTTAGAATTACTTGTATGTCAGTAGGATTTTTCAATTTCATCAGTATCCACCGTGAATTAAGAGTAAATACTTTTTATGGTAGAGAAAAAGAATTGTTAATTGCTTTTAAAAATCTTTTGAAAACTCATTTCAATAAAGCCCCTCACTTTTTTTACGCTCACAATGGTAAGAAATTTGATTCTCCCTTCATCGCCAAGAGGATCATCATTCGAGGTATAAAATTGCTGGGTAATTTAAACCTCTGTAATAAAAAAAACTGGGAAGCAACCCATTTAGTCACTCTTCATTTTTGGCGCTTCGGGGATTACAAAGAAAATAACTTTTTTTCCCTCATGGCCTACGTAATTGGTATTCCCTCGCTAAAGAATAATATAGACTGCAGTCAGGAAGCCTCTATTTATTACAAAGTAAATAAAATTGATCGCATTGCTATCTATTGCAAAAAAAAATTAATGAATATTGCCAAAGTGTTCTTAATAATGTGCTTCGAGAGATTATTATTTTATACCGAAATTATTAATTAATGAAAGATAAAAAACCCTTACTCATCGTAAAAGGCCTTTCCATCTCCTCCAGCGACAGATTGCTGTTAAATGGACTCTCTTTTACCATTAACACCAATGAAATCGTTGCGATTGTTGGCGAGTCTGGTAGTGGAAAATCCCTCACGGCCCAATGTGTTGCAGGGCTTTTGTTTCAAACCCCATTATCTATTAGCTGTGAAAAGATGCAGTTGGGCACTCAAGACCTCTCACATTTGTCAACCAAAGATTGGCAAACTGTGAGGGGGAAGGAATTGGGAATCATCTTTCAGGAACCCCAATCGAGTTTGAACCCCAGTATGCGTTGTGGCCCTCAGGTAGTTGAACGTTTGCAAAAAAATAAGATTGGCTCCCCCAAAAGCTATCACGCTAGGGTACTGGATTCATTTGATGCAGTACATTTACCCCAGCCCGAACGTATATTTAAGGCTTACCCTCATGAACTCAGTGGTGGACAAAAACAAAGGGTAATGATTGCGATGGCATTGATCGTCGCCCCTAAATTATTGATTGCAGACGAACCTACTACAGCACTTGATGTGACGGTGCAAAAAGAAATATTAAATTTTATTAAGGAACAAAAGAAATCTTACAAAATGAGTGTTTTGTTCATATCTCATGACTTGAGTTTAGTGGCAAAGTTTGCGGATATGGTATTAGTTATGCAGAAGGGTAAGTTAGTGGAAAGCGGAACCGTGGAGGAAATTTTTAAAAACCCTCAAGAACCCTACACCCAAGGGTTGTTGTATGCTCGTCCGCAACCTGAAAAACGATTGAAACGTTTGCCTACTGTTGCCGATTTTTATAAAAAACAAAATACTTTTAAATCCGTTTCAAAAGCATCGAGAACCAAAAGACACAAAACACTCTATTCCCAAAAACCACTGTTGGAGGTCAAAGGATTGATAAAAGAATACCCTCTTTTAAGAAATTGGTTTAAGGAAAACGAAAGCCTAAGGGCAGTGGATAAGGTAAGTTTTGATATTTATCCTGGAGAGACTTTGGGTTTGGTAGGTGAGTCCGGTTGTGGGAAATCCACCATCTGCAGAGCGATGGTATATATTGATCCCCCCACAGCAGGAGATATCCGCTACAAGGGTCGCTCAATTTTAGGAATTAAAGCCAATGCACTAAGGGAATTACGAAGAGAAATACAATTGATTTTTCAAGATCCTTTAGCGGCACTACATCCCCTAAAATCTATTGGGGACGCCATAGCCGAACCCCTCCACGTTCACCGATTGGTTAGTGGTAAAGCTGCCCAAAAACAAAAGGTTTTATATCTTTTGGATCAGGTGGGTATGGGATATGAATATTACCAACGCTATCCCCATCAATTGTCGGGAGGTCAGCGACAAAGGGTCGTTATTGCCCGTGCCCTCGCCACAGAGCCTCAATTACTACTTCTGGACGAATCCGTTGCGGCATTGGACATCTCTGTTCAGGCACAGGTTCTGAATTTACTCAACGACCTTAAAGATCAATTGAAATTATCTTACCTCTTTATTTCCCATGACCTAAATGTGGTCAAATACATGGCCGATCGTATTCTTGTGATGCAAAATGGAGTTTTGGTGGAGGAAGGCGAAGCGGATAAGTTGTATAATCATCCAAAACATCCTTACTCCCTAGAGTTAATTGCCGCCTTGCCAAGAATTTAAGATGAGAAGATCTCCCTCGTTATTTAGAGGGAAAGCTGTTCCCTAAAATTAAATTTTATCAACTTTACAATATTTATATTCCCCAGTTTGATTTCAATCTAATTTTTGGATTCTGAATTTGACTTAATTCTTAAAAAGAAAGTACCTCGATACTCAATACAAAGAAAATACATGTTTAAACTATCTGATCCAAGCCGATGACTATTTTCATTATAACATAATGCAAACTACTTTCAATCCAGATGCTACACGTAAATGACACCAAAAAGTCACATATCAGTTGATCATTGTTTTGGAGGGAAAAATAATTATCAGGAGTGAGATAATTAGGTGATCCTATTGAAAAAAGGAGATGTATTTAAATGTAATAAAAATACTGATTATTGGCAAAGTTCAACACCCTCCAGTATTGTTTTTTATATAGCCATTTATGGTTGAGGTGAAACCCTTTGCACGAAAAATTTTCGAAGGAAGAATACTATCAAATCAAACTTTAAGACTATTTTTTAAGGCGCTGGATTAGGAATATCTTCATTGATTTCGTCGATGGCCTCTATTATTTCATCAGTGAGTCGAACCTTATAGGTGGCAATATTTTCCTTAAGCTGTTTGATGGTCGTCGCACCAATGATGTTGGAGGTAACAAAGGAACGGTCATTGACAAATGAGAGTGATAATTCTGTGAGGGAAAGACCAACTTCCTGAGCCAGTTTAGCATAACGCTCAGTGGCTTCAAAGGAGTTTTTTCCGCTGTAGCGTACTAATCTTTCAAATAATGCCAATCGGCTATTGGGCGGCATTTTTCCGTGGCGGTATTTTCCCGATAATACCCCAAAAGCCAGAGGTGAGTAGGGTAACAGCCCTACTTTTTCGCGATGGCATATTTCGGCACTGCCCACTTCAAAAAGTCGGTTGAGGAGAGAGTAGGGGTTTTGAACTGTTATCATCTTGGTGGCAGGACTTTTTGAAGCATGAAGGAAACGCATAATGCCCCAAGGATTTTCATTGGAAAGTCCTATGTGTCGGATTTTTCCTGATTTGATATGTGATTCAAGTGCATCGAGTACCGCTTCAAAATTTTCCACCCATTCCTCCTGTCGATCATGTTTGTAGCCTCTTTTACTAAAAAAGTTGGTACTTCTCTCTGGCCAGTGCAACTGGTAGAGGTCGATATAGTCAGTTTGTAATCTTTTCAAACTCTTTTCAACGGCTTCATCTATATGGGCTTTTTTGAAACTTAAGTTCTTACGAATGTGTTTGGTATAGCTCCCTGGACCTGCCACTTTAGATGCCAAAATAATTTGGTCTCGGCGGCCTGTTTTTTTAAACCAAGTTCCCATAATACTTTCAGTGGCCCCTTGAGTATATTGATCAGCAGGAACGGGGTATAGTTCGGCGGTGTCAAAAAAATTAACTCCTTGTTCGAATGCATAATCCATTTGCTCATGGCCCTCTGCTTCAGTATTTTGTTTTCCAAAAGTCATTGTACCCAAGCATATCTTACTGACTTTTATGTCAGTATTGGGTAAGAGATTATAATCCATTTTAATCTAATGTGTTAAGTATTTGTGTAATCTCGTCTAGTTGTGGACTAAGAACCACTTCGATTCTGCGATTCGCGGCACGGCCCTCTCGGTTGGAATTGGGGGCAATAGGAAGGTACTCCCCTCTTCCCGCAGCCGTGAGGTTTTGGGGGAGTATATCGGGGTTTTCGAGTAGCTGATTCACGATAGCAGTAGCGCGTTTGGTGGACAGGTCCCAATTCCCTTTAAGGGGGCCTTTACCACTGTATGGAACATTGTCGGTATGTCCCTCGATGAGTATGGCAATATCGGGATTATCAGCCAATATATTTGCTAGTCCATCAATAGCCCTTTGCCCCTCAGATTCAACCAACCAACTTCCAGAACGGAAGAGGAGTTTATTTTCCATGGACACATAGACCTTACCATCGCGGGCCTCTACTGTCAGTCCTTTGTCTTCGAAATTAAGTAAGGCATCTGAAATTTTTTCTTTGAGGCTCTTCATGGCCGCTTGTTGCTGGGCAATCAATCCTTCCAATTCATCCACTCTTGCCATACGATCGGCCAACTCATTTTCCCTTTCTGAAATTTTTTCCATTAGGGTCTCATTTTCAGTGATCCTTTCTTTGAGCGCAGTTTCGCTGTTTTGTTTGAGTAAGTCCAGAGAGGATTCCAATTGTTCTAGCTTTTGTTGTTTTTGGTTCAGGCTGTCCTCAGTCTTTTCCATACTAATCTCTAGCGAAACATACTTTTCTGTTAAATCCTTTATTTCTTCATTGAGATTTTCAATACTTTTAGTTTGACGATTGTAGTTGTCTTTCAATTGAGCATAACGGGATTCCAAACCGTTGAATACTCTATTTGATACACAGGCATTGAGTGAAAGGGTGATAAGGATAAACATTGTAATTTTTTTCATGAGGTACAATTAAAATTCGAGTTCTAACCCGACCGGACAGTGATCGGAATGTTTTGCATCAGGGAGTAGGAAAGCCCGTTTGATATTTTTCTTTAGATTTTCGCTTACTAAGTTATAGTCGATCCGCCAACCTTTGTTGTTTTTCCTTGCATTCGCCCGATAGCTCCACCAACTATATTGATGGGGCTCTGGATTGAGGTATCTGAAGGAGTCGACAAATCCATTGTTTATAAATTTATCAATCCATTCGCGTTCAGCGGGAAGGAAACCCGAAATATTTTTATTGCGAACAGGATCGTGAATGTCTATGGCACGATGGCAAATATTATAATCACCGCAGATTACTAGATTGGGAGATTCTTTTTTTAAGGTATTGATATAGTCTTGAAAATCGTCCATAAATTTGAACTTGTAGTCTAAACGGTGGAGGTTGGTTCCTGAGGGTAAGTATAGGCTGATGATTGATAAATGACCAAAATCTGCACGAACTACTCTGCCTTCAAAATCCATATGTTCAATTCCCGTTCCTTCCTGAACATTTAGGGGAGTATCTTTGGTTAAAATGGCTACGCCACTGTATCCCTTTTTTTGAGCAGAGTGCCAGTAGTGATTGTAGCCCAACTCTTCAAATATAGCGGTGTCGACCTGTTCCTTTACAGCTTTTGTTTCCTGTAAACAGATTACATCTGGGGCAGCATCTTTGAGCCAATCGCCAAAACCTTTGTTGAGCGCAGCTCTAATGCCATTAACATTGTAGGAAAGGATTTTCAAAATTTGTTTTTTACAAAAGTAAAAAAACAAAAGCGCTAAGAAAACTTAAAACGGGGTGCTAAGCCAGAAGATTTTAAAGCTTTTTCAACAATTCACTCAAAGACAATTTTTCCTTCAAAAATCTCCCTAGAAGATCAACAGCAATACGATCCTGTGACATTGTGTCACGATTTCTAATGGTTACGGTTTGATCTTCGAGGGTCTGATGGTCTATCGTAATACAAAATGGAGTACCGAGTGCATCTTGTCTTCGGTAACGTCGCCCTACAGCATCTTTTTCGTCATAAGCAATATTAAAATCCCATTTGAGGTCTTCTACAATTTTTCGAGCAATCCCGGGAAGTCCGTCTTTTTTGACTAACGGAAATACCGCCAGTTGAATGGATGCCAAAACAGGAGGAACTTTTAGTACGGTTCGGGAAGAGCCATCTTCTAGTTTTTCTTCCTTTAAGGATTTAGAAAATACAGCCAAGAACATTCGGTCCAAACCAATGGAGGTTTCTATAACATATGGAACATAATTTTCGTTAAGTTCTGTATCGAAATACTGAAGTTTTTTTCCCGCAAATTTTTCGTGGTTCCCCAAGTCAAAATCGGTGCGGGAATGTATGCCTTCTAATTCTTTAAATCCAAAGGGGAAATTGAATTCTATATCAGTGGCAGCATCAGCATAGTGTGACAGCTTATCATGGTCATGAAAACGATAGTTGTCATTGCCAAGTCCAAGTGACTGGTGCCATTTTAACCGTTTTTCTTTCCAATGTTCGTACCATTCTTTTTGTGTTCCAGGAGGAATAAAAAATTGCATTTCCATTTGTTCGAATTCACGCATTCTGAAAATGAATTGGCGGGCGACAATTTCATTGCGAAAAGCTTTTCCCGTTTGAGCGATACCAAAAGGGATTTTCATCCTTCCAGACTTCTGTATATTTAGGAAGTTTACAAATATACCTTGTGCAGTTTCGGGACGTAAATAGAGGTTTATTGCAGAATCGGTAGTGGCACCCAGTTTTGTGCCAAACATGAGGTTGAATTGCTTGATATCGGTCCAGTTTCGTGAACCAGATTCGGGACAGGCGATTTCCAGCTCTTCAATCAGTGCTTTAACATCGGCGAAATCTTCTTTTTCAATTGATTGCCCCATACGTTTCAGAATGCTGTTGGCTTTGGATTCGTATTCTAACACACGGAGATTGGTGGAGAGGAACTGCTCTTTGTCAAAAGCATCACCAAAACGCCTGGCGGCCTTGGTTACTTCTTTATTGATTTTATTTTCAATTTTGGCTACATATTCCTCGATGAGAACATCCGCACGGTATCTTTTTTTAGAGTCTTTATTGTCAATCAGTGGGTCATTGAAAGCGTCTAAGTGACCAGAGGCTTTCCATGTGTTGGGGTGCATGAAAATGGCAGCATCAATGCCTACAATGTTTTCATTGAGTTGTACCATGGCTTTCCACCAATAATCACGAATATTTTTTTTTAGGGCCACCCCATTTTGTCCATAGTCGTAAACGGCACTGAGACCATCATATATTTCACTGGATTGAAAAATAAAACCATACTCTTTGGCATGGGATATTACTTTTTTAAATTGCTCAGATTGTTGCATAGTTTCGTAAAAATAAACCTTTTTACTATTTATAAAGGGCCTTGTATGTATTTCAATTAAAAATTTTGTCCTAACTAACTTCGATCATTTGTTTCGCTATTATTTTCCCCACATTGTTCAGAATTTATGATTATTCTCCATTAGTCGGAAAAAGTGATTTCTTTTGACAGCCAATTGTTCCATACTTAGACCGAACATCATTTGGATCCACATAATTATTTATGGGATAAAATGAAAAAAGATCTTATGGTGGAACTTACTTTAGCCTTGTTTGATTTCCAGTAAAAAAGTAGTATCATCACATTTTTGCATCATATGAAATATCACAGATATCAATTCATAGGTTTGTTTTCTTGGGAAATTATTTGGCGACGAAACTTCAAGTTTCAAAAGTATTTGTAGAACTTAACGCTAAAATACCATTGCCTCTTAATCCTAAAAAATTAAAAAATCGAGGCTATAATCTAGTGCAATTATTGAAGAAATGCTTGGTAAAACATCTTGTTTTGCCATTGACCAAAAATATCATTATGCTAATCAAAGTTGGTTGTTTACAGATGATGTAATTACTATTGTAGTAATAATCAGCTGTTGCGTTGAGACGATTTTGGAGTCTTGTGGAGGTCGCATCAGTATTGTCTCACCAGGCAGTAGGTTGTCTTGAGATTATTGTGTTATTTTGTCAACAAGAAATGGGTATGAATAAATTCTGGAAGTACTTTTTACTCTTTTTAATTGTGGTTTCCATTATTAAATGCGCAAAAAAATCCGTGCCAACTGGAGGTTTTAAAGATACCTTACCACCATTAATGATAAATGCTTCCCCCAAAATGAATACTGTTTTTTTTGATAAGGAAAAAATCACTATTACTTTCGATGAATTTATCATACTTAAGGACCTCAACAAGCAATTGATTATCTCTCCTCCACTCGAACTAGACCAATATAATATCAAACCACAGGGAACAGTATCCAAAAAAATTCAGATTCAATTACTGGACTCTCTAGTTGATGGAACTACTTACACTTTTAATTTTGGTGAAAGTATCGAAGACAACAACGAGGGTAATCCTTTGCCTTTTTTTCGTTACGCTTTTTCCACTGGACCTATAATTGATTCTTTAGAGATTAGGGGAGAAATAACAGATGCATTTGATCGAATCACTGAACCCTATACTTCCATTCATCTCTATCCTGTCGATAGTACTTACAGCGACTCAACCATCTTTCTAGAAAAGCCATTTTATGCTACCAGCACTTTGGATTCTGTTGTTTATAATTTTAAAAACCTTCGTCCTGATACCTACGAAATCCTTGCGATTAAGGATGTCGGAGGGAATTATTTATTTGATCAAAATGTAGATAAAATCGGTTTTTTGAAAAATCCGATTACGTTGCCAGGAGACAGTATCATCAACTTCAAGATTTTTAAAGAAATCCCCAATTTGTTTTGGGGGAGGCCGTTCTTTATCAATTCTAGTCAAATCGGTTTTGGATATTATGGAGAGCCGGACATGAGCGCGATTAAGGTAAAAAGTAAAGTACCCCGTAACTTTAGGTATTTAATAAATAGGGATCGCGAAGCTGATACCTTAAATTTTTGGTTTAGAGGAGATAAAGTTGACTCCTTAAAATTTGGTATAGAGGAAAAAGATACCATTAGGATTTTTAATATTAAATTTAGAAAAGGGCTTCGAGATTCGTTAGAAATTTCTCCTATTAGCGACGGGTTTATTGGGTTACGGGATACCTTTAAGATTGAATCTAATTTACCATTAGTAAAAATAAATTTGGATTTGATAGAGATTGTAGGTTTGGATACAATCCCTGTGCCTTTCAACGCCTCCTTGGACAAAAACTATGACAGGCTATCGCTTTTTTACGATTGGTTGCCCAATGATGATTATAAGATTAAGTTATGGCCTAATGCTTTGATAGATTTTTGGGGTAACACCAATGATACTTTATACTATGGCATAAAAACCAAACCAATATCAGATTATGGAAATATTTTCCTCCAGGTTTTAAGACAGGATAAAGATCCATTTATTTTAGAATTAGTGAACCTCAAGGGAGAGACCCTCAGACGGTATGACTCTTCAAATGAATTCGATTTGTACGAATTTAAGTATCTGCTTCCAGGCGATTATTTATTTCGTTATACGAAAGATCAAAATGGAAATAAGAAATGGGATACAGGAGATTACCTGAAAAAAATACAACCTGAAATGGTTTATTACTCTCCAGATACCATTAAATTAAGAGCTAATTGGGATATCAATCAGCAAATGAAAATTCCTTGATCAAAGTTTAAAATTTTTTCAATGGTTGACTCTTTGGAAGTTTCAAATAAATACTAACTTTAAATAAAAAAATGGGTGTAGGTAATATTGTATTGGCTTCTTTATTCGTTTGTATTTTTCTTGGCATTCTGGCTGTGATTCAATCCAGGCTGTAATTGACTTAAACTGCTTTTCCAAAACTATTTATGCCTAGTTCATTGGGTGTACTTCATATAAGATTTTTTGTCGAGATTATCAATCGTATTTTAGGATTACACAGCCACTTTGGCTTCGTGGAACCAACAAAAGAAGAGTTTGAGTATTCTATTATAGGTGTTTACATTTCCTACTCTGAAGATTAAAGGTATATTGGTGTCATAATCTAAAGTATGATCTACATTGATTGAGTTTTTTTGTTATTATGTTTTTCCATTTTATTTAAGTTTATCCCATTGGAGTTTACTCTACAGACTTTTGTGAAAGAAATAAAGTAGATCTTAGCTCATTATTCTATAAAGTCAAAAAAAAGCTTTTGAAACGGAACGGTTAAAAAGATTGAAGGAACTCCTTAATTTTAATTTACCACAAAGTAAAATCGTAAAGATCGTGGGCTATCAATTATTAAAAGATCCAAAAGAATTTTATTTGGCTGAGTTGATTCTAAAATAAAGAGTCTGATAGCAATTTTACCTATTGAATCAATCAATTACAATGCTTCCTGTTAGGAGTATGGCGAGAAAAATTTTCAAATTAATAATCTTTTTGAGCAGATTAAGGATGATACCTTAAAAGCACATTCGATTCAATTATACAAAATCTTTGCATAATAAAATCAAAATCTAAAGACGATTAATAAAACTTCCTAGAGAATCCCTGAATTGGATTCCCTCAAATTTTCTCAATTTATTTAATTTTTCATGCGCCTCCAATCCCCACAATAAAAATTCTACCATGAAGTAGTAATCTTTTTTATCCAACTCGGATTGAAACTTTTTCATAATTTTTTTTAAGGCAGGTATAGCATCAAGTGATTTTTGATGATTATTTTCATCTAAATCATCTTCAATAAACAATTCATTTTCTTTAAAAAACCAACCTAAAAGTTCATCGTACGGTCCCTCTAAATTCGTTTTTTCTAATTTTTCAATTTTGGGGAAATAAAGAGGAAATAGGGTTTTGATGGCACTTGATATCAAATGATAAGCTACTTCAATAGCACCCTCTTGTTCTCCTTCGTATACCAGTTCTATTTTACCATTAATGGCCGTAATAACTCCATGAAAATCACTCATTCTAATGTTGGTACTTTGGTCACGGGTAATCAATAATCGCCGCTCAGCGGAACTAATTAAGTTTTCAAAAGCGGTAATACTCATACGGGTGCTCACTCCACTCTTGGCATCCACATATTCGCTTTTTCGGGCCTCAAATCCAATTTGCTCCAAAAGATCTTTGGCTAATTCGGGAACATGAATTTGCTTTTTGTTATCCTTACTGATCAATGACTCTTGTTGGGTTATCCTTTTGGCAATTTCAATATTGTGTGGATAATGGGTTAGAATTTGAGAACCAATACGGTCTTTCAATGGCGTTACAATACTACCTCTGTTTGTGTAATCTTCGGGATTGGCGGTAAATACAAATTGAATTTCCAGTGAAAGCCTGAGTTTGAAACCTCTGATTTGGATTTCTTTCTCTTGTAATATGGTGAAAAGGGCTACCTGAATTCTAGCTTGTAAATCTGGAAGTTCATTTAGTACAAAAATGCAGCGGTGGGCTCTAGGAATCATACCGTAGTGTATAACTTTTTCGTCGGCATAACTAAGCTTTAGTGTGGCAGCCTTGATGGGATCTACATCACCGATCAAGTCGGCTACTGTTACATCAGGAGTAGCCAGCTTTTCAAAAAAGCGATCGCTACGATGTATCCATTGTATCGGGGTATCATCTCCCTTTTCATCAATGATTTCTTTAGCACATCGGGAAATAGGCTGTAGTGGGTCATCATTGATTTCGGATCCATCAACTACAGGAATCCATTCGTCGAGCAGTTGGGTCATTTGCCTTGCCAGTCTTGTTTTTGCTTGGCCCCTGAGTCCTAAGAGATTTATGTTGTGGCCAGAAAGTATAGCTCTTTCTACATCTGGAATTACCGTATTTTCATACCCAATTAGTCCTTCGAAAGTGGTTTCCCCTTTCTTAATTTTTTCCCTCAGATTTTTGGCAAGTTCTTCTTGTATGCTTCTGGGTTGATAATTTATTTTTTTTAGCTCTTTGAGGGTTGTTATTTTTGATTTTTCCATAGGTTATCCAAAACGTTTTTTCCTGTTTTTTTCATAATCTTCAAATATCATTTCACCGAGATTGTTAAGTCCTGTATAAAAAGCCTTTCCTTTGTTGGCCATGGTAAATTCTTGAACAAATTGTTTGAGATAGGGGTCAGAAGCAATCATAAAGGTTGTGATTGGTATTTTGATTTTTTTCGCCTGACGGGCCATTGAGTAGCATTTTTCAACGATGGATCTATCCAAACCAGCACTATTTTTGTAGTAGCTCCCATCGGGCATTTTAAGGCAACTTGGTTTACCGTCAGTAATCATAAAGATTTGCTTATTGGTATTCCTTTTTCTTCGGAGTATGTCCATGGCTAAGTCCAACCCAGCAACTGTGTTAGTGTGGTAAGGCCCCACTTGTAAATATGGTAATTCTTTGATCGATATGGGTCTTGCGTCATTTCCAAAGACCAAGACATCAAGTGTGTCTTTGGGATAGCGGGTGGTAATGAATTCTGCCAATGCCATGGCTACTTTTTTGGCCGGGGTAATTCGATCTTCACCATACAATATCATGCTGTGGCTGATGTCAATCATTAAGACTGTACTCATTTGGGATTTATGATGATTATTTTCGATCACAAGATCGTCTTCTGTAATTTTGAAGTCTCCAATCCCAGAGTGAATTTGGGCATTTTTGATGCTTTCGGTCAAGACGATATTTTCCAGTGAATCTCCAAATTGGAAGCTACTAAAGTCTCCGGATTTGTCATCTCCAGCCCCTTGATAACTGGAGTTATGGTTTCCCAACCCCGATTTTCTCAACTTTCCAAATATTTGGTTTAAGGCATATTCTCTGAGAATTTTTTCCGTCTTGGCAGTGATTCCCATTGAACGTTCGCTTCCATCGGGTTTAATCTCGGATTTGACATAGCCTTTATCCAATAGTTCATTAATAAAATCGTCTATGGTGTAATTTTCGTCTGTCAATTGATATTCCTCATTCAGTTCCCTAAGCCAGTCGATTGCTTCATCAAAATCGCCAGATGTATGAGTTATTAATTCCTTAAAAACTTCAAACAGTTTTTCGAATGTAGATTGATCTATAGATTGGGCTTGGCGGAATAATGTTCCTGTTCTTGAGTTAGAAAAATTCATTCAATAGATTATAACGATTATAAAATTCAAAGGTAATTTAAAATTGCAGCAAAGAAAAGCAATTGGAGGTAGAAATTGTAGCTTACATTTGCAGGGAGTGGATGTATTCTTCTAATAGAGCTAATCCCTCAGAGTGTACACTTTTTCGTCCGATTTCGGGCATCATGATTCCCGGGTCTGTACTG